>CAJWZG010000188.1 GCA_913049565.1 uncultured Gammaproteobacteria bacterium | reverse complement strand
GCAATCCGCCTGCCGCGAGCACCGCTTCGTGGCGCTGCTGCCAAGCCTGAGTCGCTTTAGTCACTTCTGCCTCTGAAGCCTCAGGCATCTTTGCCAGTTCAGCATCGAGACTACCGCCCAACACTATGTCAGTACCCCGCCCAGCCATATTTGTCGCGATAGTGACCGTGCCTGAACGCCCCGCGTCGGCCACCACATCTGCCTCACGTTCATGCTGTTTCGCGTTCAGCACATTGTGGGCTATTTTTCGCCGGTTCAGCTCAGCAGACAACAGCTCAGAGCTTTCAATGGATGCAGTACCCACCAATACGGGCTGTCCTCGTTCGATGCAGCCCGCGACGTCTTCGACAATGGCTTCGTACTTTTCAGGCAGCGAGAGATACATTAGGTCATTGCGATCATCGCGAATCATCGGTCGATGAGTGGGTACCACAACCACTTCTAGACCGTAGATTTGCTTGAACTCGAAAGCTTCTGTGTCTGCTGTGCCGGTCATGCCAGACAGCTTGTTGTACAGCCGAAAGTAGTTTTGAAAAGTCGTAGACGCTAGTGTTTGGCTTTCGTTCTGGATAGCCAACCCTTCTTTGGCTTCAACGGCCTGGTGAATGCCGTCCGACCAACGCCGACCAGGCATTGCTCGCCCCGTGTGCTCATCAACAATGATGGCCTCTCCTTGATCGATCATGTACTGATCGTCTCGTTTATAAAGGTTGTGCGCCTTAAGCGCAGCATGCACATGGTGGAGTAAAGCTAAGTTTGCCGAAGAGTAAAGGCTGTCCCCCGGCTGTAGCAGGTTCAAATTGATTAGCGCATCTTCAACCTTTTGGTGCCCCAGTTCTGTCAGTTCCACCTGGCGATTTTTTTCATCCACCATGTAATCGCCTGTCGCTTCGACATCGGGTTCGCCAAAGACTCGAGGCGTATCGTCGAAGGCTTGCTCTTCTAGCATTGGGGGAATTTGGTCAATTGTTTTGTACAGCGTAGTGTTTTCTTCAGAAGCGCCTGAGATGATCAGCGGCGTTCTCGCCTCGTCGATCAAAATTGAGTCCACCTCATCAATAATTGCAAAAGACTGCGCGCCTTGCAGTCGATCTTCAGCAGTGAACGCCATATTGGAGCGCAGATAGTCGAAGCCAAATTCGTTATTGGTGCCATAGATGATATCGGCCTGATAAGCATGCTTCTTATCTTCGGCAGGCTGGCCGGATTGAATAATACCCACGGTTAGGCCAAGCAATTCGTAGATAGGTGCCATCCATTGAGCGTCTCGCTTGGCGAGATAGTCATTCACCGTAACAACATGAACACCGGTGCTAGGCAAGGCATTCAAGTAGGCGGGCAGTGTCGCCATCAACGTCTTGCCCTCGCCAGTACGCATTTCTGCGATGTGCCCTTCATGCAGCGTTATGCCGCCAATAAGCTGTACATCGAAGTGCCGCATACCTTTAGCGCGCTTCGCGGCTTCGCGAACGGCAGCAAATGCTTCAGGAAGCAAGGCATCCAATGTTTCTCCAGCGGTTAATCTATCGCGCAACTCTCGTGTATGGGCGACTAAATCCGTTTCAACTGTGAACTGAGGCTCTAGCTCGTTGATTCGTTGTACAAGTCGCCCCATGCGCTTAAGTTCGCGAGAATTTTTGGTACCAAAAAGCCGGGCAAGAAAGTTAGCCATAATTATGGGTATATCGAAAAGAGAGCATTGTAGCGAGAGCTAGGGAAGATCTATAGCAAACAAGGAATGATTTTGCTCTGCAGTATGACCAGTCCAATCAGGACGAATTAAAGGATTTTAACCTGCGTTGACATAGCGGGCGGGATTAACGGCCTTACCGCCCTTAAGCACCTCAAAATGCACATGAGGACCGGTGGACCGACCGCTGCTGCCCATGCGACCAATAACATCACCGCGTTTAACGCTTTGACCCGCATGTACAACAATATCTTCATGGTGTCCGTAACGCGTACGTACATCCGCACCATGGCTGATCTCTACCATCCAGCCATAACCATCTCTGCGGCCCGCGAACACTACGATCCCATTGGCGACAGCGACAACATCAGACCCTCTAGCACCAGCAAAATCCATACCTTCATGCCAGGCTTTCCTACCTGAAATCGGATCGACCCTCTCCCCGAACGGTGACGACATCCATCCCTTGATAATTGGCGAGCCCATAGGTGTCGCTGCTTGTTCGGTATAAACCCCTAGCAGTACTTGGTCGAGAATACTCAGCTCGGTTTCGCGTTGCTTCAATCTCTCTGAAAGACTATCCAACTGAATATCTAAACTTGCTATGGGCAGAATTTGCGACTCACCGCTTATAGGCCCGCCTTGCGCAACCGGTGCGTCGAAGTCGAATTCGTCTAGAGGTAAACCTGAGGATTCGTGCATGTAGGAGGCCAGCGCTTCCATGCGCCACAGTCGCGCCTGCATTTCAGCGATTTGTCTACCGACTGCCTGGCTACGCGCAGAGGATTGAGATCGCAATACCTCCACCACCTCGTCTTGCTCGTTGAGTTTGGCTCGCCAATTTTCAATCACTGCCGCATCAACGGCATCGGACTGTTTTAGCACGAAGCCACTTGTGACGAGCCCAGCACAACAGGCGACTATTGCGAATGACAGCATTTTGACTTTCCAAGACGGAAGACCTATCTGTCGGGGTTCACCCCGCCTGTTTATGAAGATAAGTTGCATGAAATATTTACGGCTGATCGTTGCGGCCTCAAACATAACAAAATGTTGCTGTCGTGCAAATTGCAGAATAGGAAATTACTTGCACCGAGGGAGATTTCAGATCTAAATACTTTAGGAAAAAACGGATAATCAGAGGGAAAACTCAGCGAATGGCGACTAATAAGGTCGAAGATCTTCTCCAAGAAGGCAGAGGATACGGCCACCTACAAAAGCTGTTGCGTCACACTACGAATCAGCAGGCTTGGACTGATCAGCTTCGTGCTGCCCTGGACAACAACCTAAAAAATCATGTCGAGGTGAGTGATCTGAGCGGCGCAAAGCTAATCATCAACTGCAGCAGCGCTGGAGTCGCTACCAAAATCCGTTTTGCTGCGCCTGAGCTAATCTCTAGACTCGTTGGCTTGTCTGCATTTTGCCGCGTTGAAGAGTTGGTGCTGAAGGTTCACAGCACCGACAGAGACAACTAAATTACTCAACAACCTGCAAGGGTCTGACATAAGACGCAGGAACCAACGCACCCTCTTTGAAAGAAACAATTTCATAGCTTTCCGGGACATCGAGCAACGCACGCACTAGCTTGTTGTTCAGACCGTGGCCAGACTTATGCCCATGAAAACTGCCGAGTAAGCTGAATCCGAGCAAGTACAGATCACCAATTGCATCGAGAATTTTATGCTTCACAAATTCATCACGCGCGCGCAGTCCATGCTCGTTGAGAATTTTTGAATCATCTACCACCACTGCGTTATCCAAACTGCCACCTTGTGCGAGATTAAGGTCACGCAACCTTTCGAAGTCGGCCAAAAAACCGAAGGTACGAGCCCGACTAACTTCTTTGATGAAGCTCGTCATCGAAAAATCGACGCAGGCAGTATGCTCGTGCTCGGCAAAAACCGGATGATCGTATTCCAAGGTATAGCTCAGCTTGAACCCTTCAAAGGGTGATAGCGAGGCACTCGCATCTCTCTCGGTGACCTCAACGGGTTGCAATATACGCATAAATTTCTTCAGCGCATTCTGAGGCAACACGCCTGCCGACTGCAGCAAAAAAACAAAGGGCGCAGCGCTTCCGTCCATGATTGGCAGCTCGCTGCCATCCACTTCAACGACTGCATTGTCCACGCCCAAGCCTGACAGCGCGGACATTAAATGTTCTATGGTCGAGAGTTGATGGCCATCAGAACACAATGATGTCGCCATCTGCGTGTCTCCAACCCCATCTGCATGCGCGGGAAAGCTAACGCGCTCGGGCAAATCAGTGCGCCTGAAAACAATTCCCTCATCTACTTCAGCCGGATGCAGCGTCAGGTTTACTTTCTCTCCCGTATGCAAAGCGACACCTGTCGCTTTAACACTGTTCTTCAGCGTTTGCTGACAATTAGCACTAGACAACACGGTCGCCTCCCAACACCTACTTAACCTGCGACAAAATCGCTATAGCGGCCTTAAATCAGTCCGCCTGTCTGCGCAGAAACGCAGGCACATCTAGGTGCTCTAGGTCTTTACTCTGGATATCAACATTCTCAACGCTACTGGAATAACGTGCTGGGTTTCGCTTGTGGGTCGGCTCATCATACTTGGCGTAGTCACCGGGAACCGTTGGCACATCAACAATTGGATCATTATCGATCACAATCGTTGGCTGTCTGCTTGCTTCACCAAGCCCTGTGGCGACAATCGTAACCATCATGTCGTCGCCCAACGCATCGTCAATAACGGTACCCACGACAACGGTCGCGTCATCCGATGCAAAGTCTTCGACCATGTCACCCACTTCCATGAATTCCCCCATGGTCAGGTTCGCACCTGCCACATTCACCAGAATGCCTCGTGCCCCATGTATGTCGATATCATCGAGCAAAGGAGAACGTATCGCCGCCTCAGCTGCCTCTCGCGCTCGATTGGTACCGCTGGCTCGCCCAGTACCCATCATCGCTGAACCCATTTCAGACATTACGGTTCTGACATCTGCGAAATCGACGTTGATCATGCCAGGAAGAATGATCAGATCTGCTATGCCTTTTACGGCTCCGAGAAGAACATTGTTCGCAGCTGCAAAGGCGTCTTTCATGTAGGCGCTATCACCCATTACGTCTTGCAGCTTTTGATTTGGAATGGTGATTAGCGAATCGACGTGCTCGGCGAGTTCAGCCAAGCCCTTGTCAGCAGTTTTTGAACGCCTTTCAAACTTAAAAGGTTTAGTCACGACTGCGACCGTCAAGATACCCAACTCTTTTGCTACCTCAGCAACAACGGGTGCGGCACCGGTGCCTGTTCCACCGCCCATGCCCGCGGTAATGAAGACCATGTCGGCATCGCCCAAGAGTTCAGTTATGCGCTCTCGATCTTCTAAGGCCGCCGCGCGCCCGATTTCTGGATTCGCTCCCGCACCAAGGCCCTTGGTAATGCCACTACCAATTTGCAGAGTTCGGTCAGCTCCAAGCCCATCTAAGGCCTGTGCATCAGTGTTGACCGCAATGAAGTCGACTCCTTTGACATCATTGCTGACCATATGTTGTACGGCGTTTCCGCCCCCACCGCCAACCCCAATGACTTTAATCACTGCATTTTGCGGTGCACTATCAACTATCTCAAACATCGCCTTCTCCTGCTGGTGCTAGAAGTTTTCGCGAAACCAATTCTTAATGCTGTCAAACGTGCTGCTCTTACGGCTGCTTTGTTTTTCAGCTAACTCGCGGTCTCGCTCTAACCCGTATTGCAATAAGCCAACGCTTGTTGCGTATACAGGGTTCCTTACGATGTCCTTCAAACCCGCCACTAAACGTGGCGCCCCCAAACTGACTGGCATGTGGAATATTTCTTCCGCAAGCTCAATCA
>CAJWZG010000187.1 GCA_913049565.1 uncultured Gammaproteobacteria bacterium | reverse complement strand
CCAAGCCTGAATCTGGGTGCGCTCGTCGTAGTCGTCGGTCAGAGAGGCGGTCAGCGCAGAATATGGAATCGTGACTACGGTATATAAGATGCCGAACAGGATATACGTCGCGTAAGCCCAAAGTACCCGCCCGGTTTCCCCTAAGTCAGGCACCGTAAAGGTCAGCACCGTTATCACTCCAAGAGGTATGGCGCCCACCAGGAGGTAAGGCCGCAGTCGACCCCACCGAGTATCGGTGCGTTCAGCGATGGCGCCCATAATCGGGTCTGTAATTGCGTCGACCACCCGCGCTACCAGCAACACACCCGCTGCCGCAACTGCGCTGATTTGCAACACATCAGTGTAAAAAATCAGCAGAAATGTCATTGAAGAAATAAAGTAGAGGTTGATACCTAAGTCACCGACAGCATAACCAAGGCTTTTATTCCATCCCATCAGTCGACAACCCCCGAATCTTTGAGCCCACGTATCTCCTCAGCCGACAGCCCGAGCTCACTCAGCACAGCGCTGCCATCGCACCCCGGGTCGGGAGCGGCTCGACTAAGCGACGCCGGGTGCGGAAACGATGATAGGTTGATCGGGCTACGTACCAAACTGAGATTACCCATCTCTTCATGTGGCGCTGGCACTGCCATACCCAAGTGAGCCACCTGTGGATTCTCAAACGCCTGCTTAATGCTATTGATTGGTCCGCAAGGCACGCCGGCTTCGTTCAACCGCTCAACCAACACCGCTACAGTGTGCAACTCAGTTATGGCATTCATATCGGCTTTGATTTGTGCGCGATGGCGTGTGCGGGATCCGACACTTTGATAATCAGGGTGATCTAGCAGGTCTTGTGCATCTAAAGCCGCACAAAAACGCCGCCACATTTGACCGCCAAAGGCGGCAATGTTCACATACCCGTCTTTGGCACTGAACATTCCCATGGGCACCTGAGTCGGGTGATCGTTGCCCTGCTGGGTAGGCTCTTCTCCGCTCATCGTGTACCGGGCTCCTTGGAAGTCGAGCTTAGACATCATCGCTTCCAGCAATGATGTATGAACCCATTGGCCTTCACCTGTGCGCTCACGATGCAAAAGCGCGAGCAATATGCCTTGGCCGAGGAACATTCCGGCCGACGTGTCAGATATCGCAATACCAACCCGCATGGGCCCTTGGTCTTGCTCGCCTGTGATCGACATAAGACCACTCATTCCCTGCACGATTTGGTCGACACCAGGACGCTCACTATCTGGCCCGTCTTGGCCAAATCCTGAGATGCTGGCGTAAATCAGGCCGGGATTGACAGTCTTCAACGTCTCGTAATCCACGCCCAGCCGATACTTGACCGAGCTGCGAAAGTTCTCCACGACAATATCGGCGTCGACTGCAAGGCGATGAAAGAGCGCTTTGCCGTCCGGCGTTTTCAAATCGATGGCAAGTGAGCGTTTGTTACGATGGAGGTTTTGCTCATCCGGCCCACGTCGTCCACCAGTAACAGAATTACCCTCAGCGTCTTTACGGGGAGGCGGTTCAATCTTAATGACGTCTGCTCCCCAGTCGGCCAACAGACGGACCGCCATTGGTCCCGCACGAGCGATGGTCAGATCAAGCACGCGGATATGTTCCAGTGGTCCTTTCATGAAGGGATCAGACTACTGAGCCGTAGGGTCGGTCTTACGCACGAGACGACCAGGCAGGGCATCGGTGGCCTCCCCATCGATATAGGTCGGCTGGCCGTTGACGATGGTCATTTGATATCCGTCGGCACGTTGCTGCAGCCGCGCGCCGCCGGCTGGCAGGTCATTGACCATCTCCGGCAACCGCACGTTCAGATTATCAAAGTCGATGATATTTACGTCAGCGCGCATACCCACTTGCAGAGTGCCTCGATCAGTAAGCTCCACAGCCCGGGCGGTATCCCTTGACTGGCACTTAATCAACGTCGGCAGGTCAATGCCTTCTCCGCGGCTACGATCACGCCCCCAATGGGTCAGCAGCGATGTAATAAAACTGGCATCACAGATGGTGCCCACATGTGCACCACCGTCCCCCAGACCCATTACGGTATCTTTATGCAAAATCATGTCCCGACAGCAATCGAGGTTGTTTTCAGCGTAGTTTGCGAAGGGGGTGTACAGCAGGGCCTTACCTTGGTTTTGCAGGAGGGCGTCGTAGGTATATGACCAAGGGTCTGCTCCGTATTGCGCTGCCTGAGCGTGCAACGAGTCCTTAGGATCCGGCTCGTAGTTTGGTGGATCACTCATCAACCAGATTTTACGCCCTTCATCCATGAGCCGGAATAGCCGCATAAAACCTTTGCCCGTGGGTTCGGCCAGAATACGCGCCTTACGCGCCGGATCGCTCAAAGCAGCTATCCGCTCTGCCAAAGGCAAGTGAGCTACTTCGGTAAAGGAGGGGCGGGTAGTAAAGGGACTAAGCGTTGTCGTCAGACCGAGCAATATACCGATAGGGCGCGGGGCTACCTGACCGCGCATTGCGAACCCTGCATCGCTGGCTTCTTCGATTTTGTTCAGTACTTTACGCCAACCATGGTCGCTTATGCCTTGAGCCAGCGAGATAGACATAGGTCGTCCAGCAGCGTTTACCATGGATTTCAGCAGATCAAACTCGCCGTTCAAATCGTCAAAGTCCGAAATCATTTCCATCACACCGCGACCAGCGCTCTGCAGAGCACTCGCCATACCCACTAACTCATCGTACTCGGCTTGCAGCGTCGGCGTGGGTTCACCTCTAACGCTGCGATGATTCAAGGTGCGCGAACTGGTGAATCCCAGCGCCCCGGCACGAATGGCCTGTTCTGTCAGTCGGCGCATTTCTGCGACGTCTTCCATGGTTGCAGGTTCACGGTCGGCTCCGCGCTGCCCCATTACATATACCCGTAGAGCGGCATGAGGGAGCTGTGCGCCAATGTCCATATCGAAATAACGCTTAGACAGGTAATCAAGATAGTCGGGAAAAGAATCCCATTCCCAGCTGAGGCCTTCGCTTAGTGCGACACCGGGGATATCCTCGACACCTTCCATCAATTCAATCAATAAATCGTAATCTGTGGGTCTCACCGGCGCGAAGCCAACGCCGCAATTGCCCATTACCACTGTAGTGACTCCGTGATGGCTCGACGGAGACATACGGTTTGCCCAAGTAGCCTGACCGTCGTAATGGGTATGAATATCCACAAAGCCCGGCGTTACTAGGGCGCCGTCTGCATCCACTTCTCGCGCACCGCGACCCGAAAGTTTGCCAAGTTCGGCAATCCGACCATCTTTAATGGCAATGTCACCGGTAAACGCCGATTGGCCAGTGCCGTCGATCACGGAACCCGACCGTATCACTAAGTCGTACTGCGACATCTTCTCCCCCGCTCGAAAAATGAAGTCCTCGCCGGAGTTTCTATCACAGAAGCCAAGGGGATAGAACGCCAGCTTCGCAAAGCAAATGTTAACGGTGCGTTAGCGCACCGTTCGTCTTATGCTTTGTCTTTGAAAGATTATGTGAAATCGGAGTTTTGTTATGGCGATCAAAATCGAAGAAATCTTACGCTATCCACCCGCCACGATCTGGGCAATCGTCGGCGAACCTGCACGCGTTGACTGGGTAACTGGTGTTGAGTCGGCAGACTTTGACGGTGAAGTACGCCGGTTCAAAATGGTTGGCGCAGGCGGGCTTGCCGAACGCATCAACGAGCGCGATAGCGAACGCATGTATCTTGAATATTCCGTTATCGAATCAACGCCGCCACTGCAGTCTCATGTCGCAAGTATAACACTTGAAAGCCACGACACGGGTACGCGATTTATTTGGCAGACCTCTGTTCAGCCTGCCGAGGTCGAGCCCTTTATCGCTAAGGGCATGAAAGGCAGTTTGGCGCAGTTAGCTGAAATTTTAGCCAAGGAAAATAAAGGCTAACGATTTATAAAGCTCTTAGGGGAAATCATGAAAAAAGCAATTGGATTTATCGTTGTTGTTGCCCTAGCCGTTGCTGGCTACCAATACAGCCAACCAGAGGAACCGGTTTTCCTTCCTAAACCGGACAGCGCTACGGTGCGCATAACTACTTCTGGCAGCCTACTTGGATACATCGCCGCCAGCGGCGCCTATGTTTGGCAAGGCATACGCTACGCGAGAGCCCCTAAGGGCACTCTGCGTTGGCGTGCTCCCCTGCCACCGAAAGCTCCCCGCAAAGGCGGCATTATCGAAACACTTGCCTCGGGCTCCGCGTGCCCTCAACTGCCCTCTGCCCTCAGTGCTGCTGCGGAACCTGGCTCTGTGACTATTGGCAGCGAAGACTGTTTGTTCATGGATATTTACTCGCCACCGAATGCAGATAACGCACCGGTCATGTTCTGGCTGCATGGCGGCGGCAATACGATCGGCCAAGCCAGCAGTTATTCTGGAGAAAACCTTGCCATGAAGCATGGCGTGGTCGTTGTGGCCATCAACTATCGCCTGGGCATCTTTGGCTGGTTTAGCCATCCAAGCTTGACCAACGGCAATCCAGAAGACGACTCAGGTAACTACGGTACATTGGATGCCATTCGCGGCCTGCAATGGGTGCAAAACAACATTGCTGCCTTTGGCGGAAATCCTGGCAACGTCACTGTCTTCGGAGAATCTGCAGGTGCATTCGATACCTTGGCTATGATGGCGTCACCCCTTGCCGAGGGTCTTTTCCATCGCGCTATCGTGCAGAGCGGCGGTTTTTCAGCAACGCCATTAGAAGAAGCACAAAACCCGCTGAGTGAGGGAGGGCATCCTTTTAGTTCTTCCGAGATACTCTCCAAACTGCTTGTCGCTGACGGCACCATTAGCGACAAGGCTATTGCCAGCGAATACGCAAGCGACATGTCGAGGAGCGATATTCGCCAGTACCTGTATAGGAAAAAACCGGACGAATTTTATGCTCTTTTTGGCGACGCGGGCTTCGGCATGGCTAATGTGCCCACCATCTTCAGTGATGGCTTTGTCTTACCTAAGCTGACGACTGAAGAAATTTTTTCCAGTGCTGATAACCATCATCAGGTACCCGTAATCTTGGGTACTAATCGCGACGAACCCTCTTTGTTCATGTTCCGCGACCCCCGTTTTGTCGAAAACTTTCTGGGCTTTTTACCCAGGCTTAAGGATGAGGACAGTTATCTACAGGCTGTCAAATATGGAGCTCTTTCTTGGAAAGAACGAGGCGTGGATAGTTTAGCTAGAGCAATGACCGCATCTGGAAACCCGAACGTTTTCACGTACCGTTTTGATTGGGATGAAGAGCCCAGTGTTATGGGGCTGGATTTGAGCAAAGCGTTGGGCGCCGCCCACGGTTTGGAAATCGCTTTCGCATTTAATGATTTTGGCAACGGCCTTGGGACGAATTTCATTTATCCCGGCGACGAGCCACAGTTTGCGCTGGCAAACAGCATGAGCTCTTACTGGACTGAATTTGCCATCACCGGCGATCCAGGGCGTGGCCAAGACGGTGAGCAGGTTGCCTGGCTACCCTGGGGGACTGACGGTATGCGCAGCATCATCTTAGACAGCCCAGCCGATCAGGGTATCTTCATGGACGACGAGGAGGT
>CAJWZG010000186.1 GCA_913049565.1 uncultured Gammaproteobacteria bacterium | reverse complement strand
TTTGGACATCAGGAGCTAACATCTCGCAATGGTGTGGCGCACTGGTGCGCACCGACAGCGATGTAGGAAAGCGCGACGGCATCAGCTTCGTCATGCTGCCAATGCAGCAGGAAGGCGTAGAGACCCGGCCCATTCGACTGATCTCTGGTGTATCACCCTTCTGCGAAACCTATTTCACCGAGGCACGCGCTGAGAAAGGTGACCTCTTGGGTAATCTGAATGACGGATGGAGCGTGGTTAAGCGATTGCTGCAGCACGAACGGCAAAGTCAAACCGGCGGACGTAGCGTCAGCATGGTGGACTCAGAGCCGCTCCACGTTAGAGCCCAGCGTTTCGTTGGCGTTGATGAGACGGGGGCCCTGGCGGACGGTGACCTACGCCAGCGCCTAGTCAGAAATTATATGGATGCGACGGCCCACAAATTGACCGCTCAGCGTATTACGGATGAAGCGGCAGGGCGGGTGGAAGTGAGCGCGGCGGCATCGATTCTGAAAAATTCCAACACTCGCGTCGCCCAGAACAAAGCCGAATTGGCCTTGGAAATTATGGGCAGTCAAGGTGTTGGGTGGGCTGGCGATGACTTTGCGGAAGACGAGCTGGGGATTGTGCGAGAGTGGCTGGCCGGCAAAGCCATGTCGATTTACGGCGGTTCTTACGAGGTGCAGAACAACATTATCTCTAAAAACGTGTTGGGTTTACCCGAGACAACGCAAAAAGGATAATTCATGGCAGCGTTAACAGAAGAACAATCGATACTTAAAGATCAGGCTACTTCTTGGGTCGAAACCGAATTCCCGGTGCAAAAGTTCCGCGAGTTCCGAAATAGCAATAGCGATGGCGGATTTGACGCCCAAGCGTGGTCGGCCATGGTCGATATGGGATGGACAGGCATCCTCGTGCCAGAAGCCTATGGCGGATCGGATCTAGGATATCTGACATTCGGCGTCATTCTTGAGCAGCTAGGGCGCCAGTTGTGTGCGTCACCACTTTTTGCATCGGCTTATGTTGGAGCAACGGCGGTCAATCTGGGCGGTGACGATGCGCAAAAGCAGCACTGGTTGCCGAGCATTGTAGATGGCAGTGAGATTTTAGCGCTGGCAGTTGATGAGGGAGCACGGCATCAGCGCGATCAGATGGCCAGCACCGCAACATCATCGGCAGACGGCTACATGATCAATGGAGCGAAAACCTTTGTGTCGGAGGGAATGAGCGCGACCACCTTTATCGTGGCAGCGGCGACGGACGCCGGTGCAATCGAGTTGTATCTGGTACCTGCTGATTCGGATGGGATGACTCGGCAAGCGATGAGCACGGTAGACGCACGGGACTATGCGCGCGTCACATTATCGAATGTTGCTGTACCGTCCAGCACACATTTGGGCGCTCTGGGTGGTGGCGAGCTGCATGAACTCGTGCTCAACCGAGCCTGTGCAGGTCTGGCCATGGAAATGCTCGGTGTTGGCTGTTTCAGCTTTGAGATGACCCTCGATTACCTTAAGACCCGCAAACAGTTTGGCAAAGTGATTGGCTCGTTTCAGGCATTGGGGCACCGGGCTGCGGAACTTTATTCCGCGCAAGAAATGGCTCGATCCTGCGCTGAGGCTGGGGTGATCGCGATTGACAATGCAGCGGATGACGAAGCGGCGATGAGCGCCCTGTCGAAAGCCAAAACAGGCGAGTTCCTGTATGAAATGTCGAATCAGCTGATACAGATTCACGGCGGCATTGGTATGACGGACGATTTCGATGCGGGTTTTTATTTAAAGCGCGCCCGAGTGCTGGAGACCTTATACGGTAACCAAGCCCAACAGCGGGATCGCTACGCAAGGGCGTTGGGATTTTAAAATTCGCTCTTGGCAGTCAAAAGCCGGGTAACACCGGCTTTTTGTGTCTATATCCCGAGAGCGGCTAACGACGGCGCGTTCTATTCCAGCCTTCCTGCGCATTCGCCATGTCGAGTAGCTCTTCTTTTCGCTTTAGCAGATCTTCGTATTCTGCATCCACACCGAGTTCGATGTCCGCGTTGTTAAACACCGCACAGGTTGAGAACCGCCCGCCACCTGCTTGGATAATCACGCCATTGGGCGCTTCATCACTGGCCATCAGCAACACCGCTGGCGTGACCAACTTGGGGTGTGCATCGGCATCGGGATTATCTGGATCCAGGTCTTGTCGGCCGGGAATGGTGGCGATTAATCGCGTGGCCGCGCTGGGAGCAAGTCCGTTCACGCGAATATTTTTCGATGCGCCTTCTAAAGCCAGCACATTGATCAACCCCAGCATGCCCATCTTTGCCGCACCATAGTTGGCTTGACCGAAGTTACCGTAGATTCCCGAAGTCGAACTGGTCAGAACAATTCGACCGTAGTTCTTCTCATACATAATAGGCCAGGCGGCGTGGGTGACATAAGCACTGCCATTGAGGTGCACGTCCATGACCAGGTCCCAATCATCCAACGACATTTTCTTGAAGCTCTTGTCACGCAAGATGCCAGCATTGTTGATCAATATGTCGACGGTGCCGAATTCGGCCACGGCGTCGTCAACAATGGACTTTGCGCCTTCGCGAGTGGAAACCGAAGCTTTGTTTGCAATGGCAACGCCGCCAGCTTGACGAATTTCGTCGACTACCACGTCGGCCATATCACTGGAACCTACGCCGTCGCCACTGCCGCCTAAATCGTTCACGACTATTTTGGCGCCGCGCTTTGCGAATTCCAGAGCGTGGGCCTTGCCTAGACCACCGCCAGCGCCGGTAACGACTACGACTTTATCTTCAAACTCGCTCATGTAATTTCCTTTGTAGGTGAATGATGTTGCTTTTCATTTTGGTCAGAGCGACCAACGCTAACATTACAGTGACAGGGCTGGGTCACCTGCGATAGTCAGTCGATGCAGTTCTCTGGCATAACCGTCGTAACCACCGTTGGCCCGATGTAATACAGAACGGTTATCCCAAATGACCAGCATATTGGGTTCCCATTGATGGGTGTACTGGAACTCCTCGCGAGTTTGCCAAGCATAGAGGTCCATGATGAGTTGCTGGCTCTCAACGTCTTCCATCCCAACAATGGTATGGATGTAGCCTATTGTGCCGTACAGAGTGCCGTTACCCGATTCGGGGTGGGTAGCGATGATTGGATGGGGTTCGGATTTGTTGGCTTGTTCGGAAAACAAGATCTTCATGCTGCGGTCGTTACCCTGATCTTTTTCGCCATAGGTGCCCGCAGGCCCATAGGCCGCTGCGGCTGAGTGCAGGGCGACTTTGTCTGACAAAAGCTCACGCAGTTCGCTGGGCATCTGTGCGAGAGCCATTTGCTGGTTAGCGAAGCCTGTATCACCGCCCACCGGAGGCACGACTAGACTGTATAGGCATGTGCCTACTGGTGGGTGCTTTTTGAAACTCCAGTCGGTATGCCAGTTCTCGGCGAATACTGGAGCCTGTTCGTCTGCTCGACGCGTCAAGGCAACGACAGGTGTTTTGTTATTGATGGGAACAAAGTATGGATCATCGCCAACCGCGCCAAATTGCTGTGTCACGCGGACCAGATCATCGTCGGTAAGCTGCTGATCTGGGAAGGCCAATACATGGTGTTCGAGCCACGCTTGTCGCAGAGCATTGATGGTCGGTGTTGGTACAGGTTTGGCTAGGTCGATTCCGGTAACGAACGCGCCACAGGCCTGCCCACTGGGAGTGATGTCTAGCATAGTGTTCCCCTCATTTGAGGGTGACTATAGCCGTCCCGCTATCCGGCTGAAAGCGCCAGGAGGCGCGATATCTCCTTCGCACTGCGACCACTCTGCTCCCGCCAAACATTGAACGCTTCTTGCATAGCAGCAAGATCCCGTTGACTGGTCGGTTCTTTGTCTACCACCCCAGCGTGAATCAGAGCTGCGACAACGTCCGGCGAGAGTAATGGTGTGTCGTAGCCTAAAAATCGCAGACAATAGCGGCCAGTCTGGCCTCCGAGACGGGTGCCGTGTTTCTTTAGATGCGTCCAAAGGCCGACAAAATCGGTTTCCGGCCATGCCGATAAAAATTGCCCGAATGATCCGTGTTCCGAACGAATATCCAAAATATATAGTGCATTGGTTCGCACGCTAGCGATCTTGGTACCGTGACGAACAATATCGGTATTGCAGGAGAGGGCTTCGATTTCTTCATCCGAAATCATCGCGCACCGAGTGACATCAAACTCATGAAAAGCCGTCTCAAAGCCCGGCCATTTGGCGGTGATGACACGCCAAACAAAGCCAGCGCGAAATACGCAGGCAGTCATCTCGGCCAGTACATCAGCGTCGCTGATTTTCGTGAGGTCAGTAGTGCCGCTGACTGTCGCGAGCAAGGCCTCGAGCGACTTTTCCCCACCTTTACGGGCCGCGGCTCTTTCATAAATCTTGTCGAAATGCTGCATCGCTATGGTTTACCGAAGGTGGGAAAATTGACGGCTCGAGTATGTAATATGGTCTCGCTCACATGCAACGGACAGATTGATGACAAAATCAAAGCTGGGTAACAAAGACAGATCAGCGCTGGATTCGCAATACCCGCGTTTTCATCTGGCGATACCTGTGACTGATTTGGCTGAGGCAAGGGCGTTTTATGCCGGTGTGCTGGATTGTGCGACAGGTAGAGAGTCAGATCGGTGGATCGATTTTGATTTTTTCGGACACCAACTGGTAACACACCTGATCGATACTGCGAGTGCAACGGGCGATGCATCGACTAACCGGGTTTCGGGCGAAAACGTGCCTGCATCGCACTTCGGCATTGTGATGCCGTGGCACGATTACGAGCAGTTGCTGGCACACTTACAGGCGCAAAATACCGCTTTTGTCATCGAGCATCACATCCGATTCCCAGGCCGGGACGGCGAGCAAGCAACCTTTTTCCTCAAAGACCCAAGCGACAATCATCTTGAATTCAAAGCGTTCCGCCATATCGAGATGCTGTTTGCCAAGGACTTGGGCGAATACTGAGGCTTAAACATTAGGGCGCAATACCGGCGGGTTGGGCGCTTAAAGTGCCTACATCGATAAACACAGACGCCCCAGGACCCAGTGGCAGATCAAATACTACCCACGCGATAGTCATCGCTAAACCGGCCAACATCAACCCGATCGAGTAGGGGAGCATGGTGGCCGTCAGGCTGCCCAATCCGAAATCGGCTTGCCAACGTTGGCAAAAAATCAGAATAAGCGGGAAATACACCATCAGTGGCGTAATGATGTTGGTCGCGCTATCGCCAACACGGTAGGCGGCGGTTGCCATCTCGGGAGAGATGCCCAGCAACATCAGCATGGGAACCAATACTGGTGCAATCAAAGCCCACTTCGCGCTGGCTGAGCCAACCAACAGATTGAGTAAGGATGAAATCAAGATAATGGCCGTGAGCAGCGCCCAAGCTGGCATGTTGGTTGTTTCGAGAAAGTCGGCCCCATGAACCGCTAAGATCAAACCTAGACCAGACCACGCAAACATGGCCACAAAATGTGCTGCGGCGAATGCAAGAACCAGATAGTAGGCCAAGTCCTCCATGGCCCCTGTCATCATTTTTACCAGATCTCGATGATTCGAAATAGTGCCGGCACC
>CAJWZG010000185.1 GCA_913049565.1 uncultured Gammaproteobacteria bacterium | reverse complement strand
AGTCGGCGGGTTGTGTTTGCTATCACTAGCACCATTTGAAAGAAGGTACCAATAAAAATAATTGCCACCTTGGGCGCGTCATGAATCCCAAGTATTGCGACCGCCAAGGCGCCAAACGCTGGGGCGGGAAAATAACGCGCAAACTCGATAAACGGCTCCGCCAGTTGGGACACCGGTTGGTAGGCTCCACACAAAATGCCCAGCGGCACGCCGAGCAGACATGAGTAAAGAAAGCCCCAAAATATAATTGTTACGCTGTGCCAGATGCTTTGGTGAAACCACATCTCGCTGCGCCGCAACGGTGGCGTGGTAAAACTCGTATAAAGCGCTACCGCAACCTCATGGGGTGCCGGTAGATAAACTGGATTTGCGGCCTCACCTTGGGGTAACTCTCCTCCGCGCTCAAAAGCGGAAAGTTGCTGTAATGCAAACTGCTCCCGTTCTACGAGCATCTTTTTTTGGTAGAAGCTGACACTACCCGGATCACTGATCTTGATCATCGGCTGCCACACTCCTGGGATATAACTAACCGCTGCCCATAAAAATAAAGGCAGCAAGAAAGATGCTACAGTCAGCAGATGGGCCTTACCCAGACGTTCAGAACTGTCTGGTGGTGAGTTCATTGCCATCACCACGGCTACTGGTACAGAGAATCGCTGATGTAGTCAGATGCTGGTTGAGAGGCTGAGTACACCTTGTATTTGACGTTGAACGAATCTGCCACTTGGGTAGAACCAGTTAACGAAGGCAGTTCATCGGTTGTTTTGTAAAGAGCCTTGGCCTCGTTTTCATCAAGAAGACGCGTTCCCTTCATGAGCTCAGCGTACGCCTCCGGCTCGACACCGACTCGCGCTGCCATAATCTCCAACGCATCCAAACGCGTTACTGGATCGTTAATGAAATCAACGATGCGATACCAAACATCGGCAACCTTTCCCCATTCTTCTCGATATCTGTTGAGGCTTTCTGGCGCGATAGCCAATGTGTCATAAATCAAACCTGGATCGTTTGCCGAGGAATAGATAGAGGTGGAGCCTGGAACCATTTGCAAGGATTGCGATGAACTGGGTTGCCAAGCCACGATCGCGTCGACCTCACCGCTGGCGAGCACCATAGGAGTTTCATTAGTCCTGACATTGATCAATTCAACATCGTCTTCGGTAAGACCAGATTTTTCTAGCGCTCGCAGAAGTAATAAGTGGCCAACGAAACCTATTTCAACCCCAACTTTTTTGCCCGCGAGTTCAGCTACACTGCCGATACCCGGCTGAGCCACAATCATGTCGTTGCCGTTCGAAAAGTCGTTAATGATTGCCATGGTCGAGCGTCGCCCAGTTGCTCCAGTTACAAGCGCATCTCCATTAGTCATGCATACGGCATCGAGCTGACCTGCCGCGTAGGCATCCATAGACGCCACATAATCGAACCATTCGAAGCTGACCTCTACACCTGCCTCTTCAAACCAACCCTTTTCGACACCGACCTCCCAAGCGACCCAACCGGGCCAATCGCTGTAGCCTATGATAAGAGGAGCCGCTTGCGCGAAGTTGAGCGAAAGTAAGGTGGTAAAGAATATGGTTAAACGCTGGATCATTACGACGGTCCTATGGCGGGAGAGAAAATAAAAAGCGGGGATACTTGATCCCCGCGTATTTACGTGAAGCTTCGAGCAGTCTTACAGCGCGAACGTTGCTCCGACATAAAAGTAACGGCCCACCGGACTAACCGGATAGGCGCGCTCCGAACGATACGGAGACTCGTCAGAGAGATTATTCACCCCGCCAAAAACAGAAAGCCCATCGACGGAGTAAGACCCTCTAACGCTATGGATCAGAGTCGTACTATCGGTGAAGATACTAGGACCGTAGTTTTCCACTGCTGTCTCAATTTCCACACCGTCTTCGTAGTGCAGCGTCTGCTTGCCCAGATATTGAGTTGTCCATCCCAGGCTGTATTCCCCTCGAGTCAAAGAAATATTTGCGATTGCAGAATCCTCAGGGCGGCGCATCTCGCCGAGTTCAGGATCTACATCGCCTCCCTGCGCAATCAGATCCAACGTATCAACTTGGGTCCACTTGATGGACGTCGCGATGTCCACTCCGCCGACTGAGAAATCATAAGCTGCTGTATAGTCCATGCCCTCATATATCGCTGCGCCAAAATTGAGCTGAACCTGACGCAGGAAGTCTAGTCCTCCCGATTGGGCTGACGTTGGGTCGTCGTTTCTACTGATGAGTGGGCAAAAACTGTTGCCTAGCGACGATGAGTCGTAACAGTTATTAACTATATTTTGCGCCGTGACCGGGACAATTGCGTCTTCAATGTCGATCTCTATGTAATCCACTGATACCACTAAACCCTCAAGGAAAGTCGGCGCAAATATAAATCCATAACTGGTAGTTTCACCGGTTTCTGGCTGCAAGTCTTCATTGCCGCCTACGGCACCGGGAAAGCCAGCAGAAAGCGGATCTTCAAAAATGTAGTTCCCCTGATCATCGAAGATGCTGCCTGCGGCAACGCCATTCGCCTCTAGGTCCGTCACACAATTCGCTTGACGGAGCACGGGATCCTCTGCGGAGCTGATATTGTTAGAGGCACAGGGGTCATCTGGCCTAAACCGCGCACCCTGCTCTGGCGAGAAGAGTTCAAACAAGTTCGGAACCCTCGTGGCTTCACTGAAGGTGTAGCGGAAACGTATGTCCTCGATTGGCGCCCACACCAAGCCATACTTATAGGTGTCGTTATCTCCAAATATTGAGTTGTCGCTTGAGCGGTACGCCAAGTCAACGATCAATTCAGAGGCGCCCGGCACATCTGCGAGAACAGGCATACTGACTTCAATAAAATAGTCAAAAAAGTCGTAGTCCGAGTTGCTGGAAAGTAGACGTGTTGACGGCTGAGGACCAAGGCTTTGAGCGTCGCTGATATCTCCAACCCAATTTCCAGCTACAAAAGCGGTTCCGTCAGAAGTTGTTCCCCCCACAGGCAGAATACCTTGGTCAAGCAGGCCAAAAGTTTGGCTCGTAATCTCTTCGCGATATTCCAAACCCATCGCAAAGTCGATTGCACCACCAGGAAGTTCAAACATGGAGGTAGTGTCGCCTGCAATAAAGCCAGAATAGACGATTTGCTTAATTTCCTCCTCTATCTCTCGGTCATAGGTTACAAAGTCAATAGACGCTTGCGACATTGCACCAGCGCCACCCCAAATATTCATAGGCTGGCACTGACCGTCTCCAGGCGTGAAGGTGAAGAACGAACCTAACGTTCCTCCGCCAGTGAACTGAAAAATATTGAACGGTGTTGTTTTTGGATATGCTGACGGATCTACGCTAGAGCGACACGCAGCTTCTCCCGTAGTAGGGTCGACTACCGCATCTATCGCCGCGAAAAAACGGTCGGCAATCATTTCTTCGGTATCAATCATCGTCCGGGAGTATTGACCGAAATTAAGGCTTGCCTCATAGGTAATCGTGTCCGTTAGATCGCCTCTAAGCCCGTAAACAAAACGGAAGGTTTCCTTGTTATTGAGAGTTAGGTTTTTTCCCCAATCCATTGAATCACGTGAGATTTGCAGACCGCCGTCTAACCCAGCAAAACCCGCGCCCTCGTTATCTGCGAGGGCTGCTAAACCTGCTGGAAGATAAGGATTGTCAGGCAGCCCGTGTAGCATGTCCGTAAAATTATGGTACTGCTCGATAGATACAATATCCTGAACGTTATATTTGGCCTCGAAGAAAAGAGTCGTGGTGTCCGAGAGGTCATAGTGACCGATCAGGTCGATCGACTTCGCCTCGGTCTCAGGAATCGCATATACGTCATTTGGACGAATATAGCTTTGTGCAGCGCCGAATTGATTAAAAGAGCTAGAAACTAGTCCGTCTGAGTATGGCACCACCGATCCGTCCGCTCCGATTACCCAGCACCCGCCTGCGGCGCCGAAGGATCCGGCGCCGTCAAGCGAACTGTTGTATCCTGTAAAACTGTCGAGACAGTCTGCTGTACCGTTCCCATCTAAGTCTGGCGTACCTGCTAACGGAAAATCTCCTGCTGCCACTACGCCATATGTTTATGTTATACTAAAGGTATAGCCTGGTAACAAGGCCCGCGGCGGCGCTGCTGCGGCTTGCGCGAATAGCGCCGCTTCAGCCGTATTGAGTGTCGGTGCTGCACCAAACTCTTCCGTGTAATTTTCTATAAAAGTTTCTTCGGTAGGAATCCTCAAACCCCACGGGAATAGACCGGTGTTGGCGAAATTATAGTATTGGGATAAAGCTGGCGTACCACCGGCGCTTATATCACCCTGTTGGAATCGAAGTGCAGGATTGTTGCCATCGCTTGAAATATTCTGGTTAGCTAGGAACCCTCGATCACCCATCAATAGACCATCGCTCTTATCGATTTGCATCGCAAAAGTAATGTTGCCGCGTCCATCAAACAAACTCCGTCCACCGACCAAGCTAAGCCGATTCTTGCCATGACCTATATGCTGGTCGGTACCTGTTTGTATGGAGACCTCGAGCCCTTCGAAGTCGTCTTTGAGAACAAAGTTAACGACCCCAGTTACCGCGTCGGAACCGTAGATCGCGGATGCCCCTCCAGACAACACGTCCACTCGTTCGATAAGAGCAGAAGGAATAGTCGTTACATCCACCGAAGCTGTACCTTCAATACCAGATACGTGGCGGCGCCCATTGACGAGCGTTAACGTTCTCTTATAACCCAGACCTCTAAGATTCAACGCAGCTCCGCCAACATTATTTGTACTCACATTTGAAGCGGAGCTGTCTAATGAATTGGTAGCGGAGATGCTAGAGGTTAATGAAGGCGTGTCATTAAGCACTTCACTCAGATCTAACTGGCCCGAACTAGTCAAATCCTCCGATGAAATAGATAAGAGAGGTTGGGATGAAGTTTCGTTTGTAGTTGCGATTCTCGATCCGGTAACAACGACCTCTTCGATGATCTGTTCTGCGCTTGCGGCCATTGGCAGAACCGCCATGTTAAGCGCAAGAGCGGTCGCTAGTGCCGATTGTGATACTCTTCGATGCTTGAAGATCTGATTCGCCATCTGGAGTGGGCTCCTTTTTTCTTTCTGTTAAATAACTTCCCTCTTTCCTAACAAAGCAAAATGCGTACCATGAATTTTTCCGCCCCTTTCTCTTATTCCAACCCACTTTTCACAGCCTTGCTGAAGATGGGCGTCACACTTTTGTTAAGGTTTGGTGCAGATTGTTTCAGGCTTGAACCAATCCGGTGCGCCCCAGTCCCTGCATTCTTTCCTTACACCTGCTTCGCACAAGCCCCGACGTCTCGTTGACGCCAGCTATCATCGGCATTGGGGTTTTTAGCGGGTTCGATTCTTTCGCAGCAACTCTGGAATATAAACTGGGTAGCCATAGGGTCGCGCACCACGTCCAACGCCATGCATTACGATAAAGTCTTCGTGGACATGAATATCCTGCCGCGCGTTAATCAGACGAACGATACTCACCGCGTCATAAAGCTCTGCTGTGGTCATTTGCAGTGAGCGCTCATTGGGCCGGTAATTAGCGCGTAGGATGTAGTCTTGTCCGGGCGCCGCAGACATCTCGATTCGACCACCCATAATCCAACGAATTTCATGCGTTTCGGAAAAC
>CAJWZG010000184.1 GCA_913049565.1 uncultured Gammaproteobacteria bacterium | reverse complement strand
GCCGTGTTTTCCTTGACATGGTAGAGGTCGGCGGTTCTAATCCGCCTGGTCCTACCAATAATTAGCTAAGCCATTGAAAACACTATAGATCGAACTTGCCTCGGTGGACACAAATCGCCCTTTTTAGGGTATCGGTCTAATCGCGACTATGGAGTTGATCATGACGACACTTCGAGAAGCTGCGCATGCGTTGATAGCCTGCGCGGAGCATGATGCGACTGGCATAGCGCGGAGAATCCGAGCTATGCCAATGCAATGCAAGATCAGCCGTAGTGGTGATCTGCCGGCGTTGAGACTCAACTGATTAGCTACCTGAAGCCTTAACCAGGTATTCTGCAGTCCACGCAGATTCGCCCTCACAGTCAGCATAAGACGTCAAGTAATCCTGAATTCCTTTCCAGCCATCACCGTTGGCGATCCAGTTTTCGTTGGCCATCAAGGCCGACGCGCTGGTGTAAGAAACCAGATGCATGAATTTGCCCTGACGAGTTCCTGCACCTTGACGAGGGTCGACAATATTCCATGCGGCTGCCGTGAAAGAATCGCCGTTGGCTGCTAGCCAAGAATCGTGCTTTGCTTTGAGTTGATCGTAAGACACGCCGTCTTTTGGTTCATACCAGTTCATCGTCATGATCCGATTGTCGGTGCTGTCCAACGCCGCGGTGTCGATCATCTTGTTGATGCCGCGGCCAAACTTGAAACGACAGTCAGCCACTTTGCTGAGGTCGTTAAGCAGCTTTGGTCCTTCCTTGGAGGCCAGCCAAGCGTCCCATCCGGCACCAAGAGCCGATATGTTGCCCATAACTAGGTTGATGTAATCGGAGGTGGGTTGGGAGGGCATCGTCGCGCTGTACATGGGTGTCAGGCGCAGGAACGACAAATCGATGTCTAGTTTAGCCCAAATCTCTTTCATCCGGGCATCTAGCCGCTCCACGTCAGCGATCGTTTTACCGGGCTCCAGAGCACAAACCTCGAATTGAACGCCAAAGTTTTCAGCCATATTCACGCCGCGCCAGGTTTGTGAGTGGTCATCGGCAAAAGCGTGGTTGAACATTCCCAGGGCCAGAAATGCGATCATTAACTTCTTCATGAGTTTTCCTTGTTTTTTATTATTTACACCGTAGCTCCACGACAATGTGCGGTTTTTGCTGCGGATTTGCAATTCCGGTTATTGCCGCCTCGGCGATGCTGAGGTATCAGACGATACAACTAAGTCTCTTTAGAACACAGCGTGATCTTGGTTTTCTTGAGTAAATTTCATGAATCACGTAAACAAACATGGCGGCCGTCGAGAGGGAGCTGGAGGGCCCGCTGAAGCACCCAATAAGGCCACCGGGGAGCAGGGCGCCAGACTTGCCGAGTTGATAGTCCTTTGCTGATATCGCCTTCAGCGCGCCTGTAAACGTTGCTATATGGGTGCGTGATGGCCGCGAATCTCTTCAATTTATTGCATATCAGCGCCCCGCTCTCGCTACCTCACTGATTACCCTGCGAGGTGAGAGCTCGGTGTCGGCAAATTGCGCAGTGTCCTTTGCAATTAGACGCTTGCCCTCGACAGATCTGTACATCTTTTCTCTGAGATCAGTTTCGTCGTCAAAGCAGCACAGTGCAAAGCCCTGCCAACTTGGCCCAAAAAACCTATGAGCAACACTCAACTGGTAGTAGTGGCTCATGGCCCTATGAACGTCTAGGGCCAGTGGCGCGTGGACTCGGTGCCAATGCTTGTCCGCTGCCTCTGCGCTAACGCCTTGTTTTGCAACCATAGGGAAGATCCCCACGCAGCCGGGTAATTGGGCTGTAGCGAGATCGCTCAGCGGGTTGTTCAGCAAAGTACGCTCGCTGACCAGATAAAGCCCTATGCAGGTCTTTGTGTCTAGCTGCAGCAGAGTGGGTGAGCTGCCTAGCAGTAGGCTGCTAAAAGGCAGGTGGTCGGTTTGCTCAGCAACTGCTTGGAAAAGCAGGCTATCGTTACTGTTGGTAATGTCTTGCGCGAGGCCTTTGACCGAAAAAACAGCAGCTAACTTTAATGGCGACACGCTAACAACCTCCCAGTTATGTGACTCGATAATCCTAGAATTCCGCAGCAGAAGGATAACGCATCAGCTGAAATTCAGATGCAGTAAAAACTATTGGTAAGTTTTGTTAACTCAGGCTCAAAGGGTTCGTCGGGGTTCTCAATGTTCCTGCAGACTTTGGTAGTATTTTACTCCGGTGCAGCGGCTCTGCCGCTTTCGAAGGGAAGAGAATATGGCAGAACAGAATAGCGAAGTTAGCGATATCGCAGGCATTGATGAGCACCTCGACTATCAGGTGGTCGTGGTTGGCGCAGGCGTAGCGGGTATTTATCAAATCAAACGACTGGCCGAGCTGGGTGCTCGCGCGACGGTTCTCGATGCAAACGCGGATCTGGGCGGAACTTGGTACAACAATCGATACCCCGGTGCGCGCTTCGACTCTGAGAGCTATACCTACAGTTACTCGTTTTCAAAAGAGGTGTTGGATGAATGGCACTGGACCGAAAAGTTCTCACCTCAACCTGAAACGTTGCGCTATCTGAATTACGTCGCCGATAAATTCGACCTGCGCCAGTACATGCAGTTCAGCTGCCGGGTTGAGGCCATGGTGTTTGACGAGCAAGCGAATTTTTGGACGTTAACGCTCGCGGACGGTCGCCAGATGACCAGTCGCTTTATCGTCACCGGTCTTGGCGTATTGTCGACGCCGACTTTGCCTAAAATTGATGGTTTGACGAGCTTCCAAGGTCTGTGGTTCCACGCATCTCAGTGGCCTCACAGCCCGTTAGATTTGCACGGTAAGCGCGTCGCGGTGGTGGGCACTGGCGCAACGGCGATCCAGCTCATTCCTGAGGTCGCCAAAGTTGCGTCGCGCTTAACGGTTTTTCAACGTCGAGCGAACTGGGCTGCACCCTTGAACAACGGCCCGATCTCGGCGCCTGAAATGCAGGTCATACGCGATCGATACGATGAAATTTTTGCTGCCTGTGCGCGAACGCCCGGTGGGTTTGAGCACGAGCCAGATCGGCGTGGCTTTTACGATGTCAGCCCGGAGCAGCGCAGAGCGCTCTGGGATAGGCTCTACGATGAGCCCGGTTTCGGCATCTGGCTGCAAAACTTTACCGAAATTTTTGTTGATGAAAAAGCCAACGCAGAGTTCTCGGCGTACATTGCTGAGCGCATTCGTCAGCGGGTTAACAACCCTGAGATTGCTGAGCGGCTGATACCTAAAGATCATGGCTTTGGTATTCAGCGGGTGCCGCTTGAAACTGGTTACTTTGAAACCTACAACCGCGAGAATGTCGCGCTGGTGGATTCTGCCGAAACTCCCATCGAGCGGGTGACACCAACAGGGATTGTCACTAGCGATAGCTCCTTTGAGTTTGACGTCATTATTTATGCGACGGGCTTTGACGCCTTCACCGGCGCTTTCGATCACATTGATATTCGCGGTGTCGCAGGTGCAAAGCTGCGAGAAAAGTGGGCGGTCGGTCCTGTGACCTATATGGGCACGACGGTGTCGCAATTTCCTAATTTGCTGATGTTGGCCGGGCCGCAAACCGCAGCCTCGAACTTCCCCCGAGGCGCTGAACTCAGTGTGGATTGGGTCACTCCTTTTCTGATCTATATGTGGGAACACGGCTACCAGCGTTTTGATGTTGATGCCGGGGCGGAAGCTGACTGGTGCGATCACGTGAAAGACATGTATCAAGGGCTGCTATTGCGTAAAGCGAAAAGCTGGTTCACCGGTTACAACTCCAATCTCAAAGGCCATGAGTACGGCAACATGCGGTACAACGTGTACAACGGTGGCGGGCCGAGATACGCCAGAATGCTAAGTGAGGTTGCGCAAAATGCCTACACCGGCATTTCCTTTAGGTAGGTGTGGCGAAAAGATGGGGAGAGAGCGATGCGATTAGCCAACAAAGTGGCAGTGGTAACAGGAGGTGCGAGTGGTATGGGCCTTGCCTCTGTGCTGAGCTTTGCTGCAGAAGGTGCTCAAGTTGTCATTGCCGATTTCAATGCGCAAACCGGTAAAGCGGCTGCCGAAATGGCGCTGCAACGAGGCTTCGCCGTCTCGTTTATTCAAACGGATGTGGCCAAAGAGGACGATATCGAGGCGATGTGCGAGCATGCGGTGGCCACCTATGGTCGCCTCGATATTTGCTTCAACAATGCTGGTGTTGGAGGCGCGATCGGTCCTATTACTGAGACAACAGTAGAGGATTGGGACTATACCTTTGATGTCTTAGCAAAAGGCGTATTCCTAGGGATAAAGCACAGCGCAAAGATTATGCGTCTTCAAGGTGACGGTGGTTCCATTATAAATACCGCTTCCATTGCGGGGTTAAGCGGTGACGCAGGACCCTTGGTTTACTCGGCTGCAAAGGCAGCGGTTATCAACCTCTCCAAATCGGCTGCGGTAGAACTTGCCCCAGACCGCATTCGTGTAAACGCTATCTGTCCGGGGTTTATTGCGACACCTCTGACAGAGGGCCGGAACCCTGAGGCAATCCAGCGATCGTTTACTCAAAGCCAACCCTGGCCGGATTATGGCCGCGGCGAGCATATTGCGGGTGCAGCTCTTTTTCTCGCGTCAGACGATGCGGCGTTTGTAACGGGGGAATCGATTGTGGTCGACGGCGGTTCGACGGCAGAGGGCCCGGGACGTACTCGGCGATTTCCACAGATGGCGGCCAGTAATTCGCGGTACTCTGGGATCACTAAGGGCTCAACAGGTGCCGACAACGCTCTACGCAAACGCGATCCCGGCGATGGTAGTTCCTAAAGGCTGAGCGAGTTGAATGGATAGGTAGGGTCGTTGTCAGGTGCGGAGGATAAAACAATCACGTTCTCAGCCTGGTATTAATCTAGAGGTTAGCTAAAAGGAGCAGCTTATGGGCGCGAATACCGGCCAGTTCGGCCCCGATGATCACTGGTTAGCCAGTTTGACAGAAGAGGTGCTTGAGCCAGAACTGCCCATTATTGATCCGCACCATCACTTGTGGGTGCGTAACGGTTACACCTATTTAATGCCGGAATTGGCTGCAGATCTTAATAGTGGCCACAACATCCTGGCCACGGTGTACGCCGAATGTCACTCGATGTACCGAGTGGAGGGTCCGCTTACGCAACGCTCACTCGGCGAAACTGAGTTCGTTCGAGGGCAGGCGGCAATGAGCGCCAGTGGTGATTTCGGCGCCTCCCGCGCCTGTGATGTGATGTTTGGCAACGTCGATCTGACACTGGGTAGCGCGGTGGAGCCGATTCTAGAGCAGCATATCGAAGCGTCAGGTGGACGTTTTCGTGGGGTTCGGGTATCCAGCGGTTGGCATCCAGATAAGAGCATCCATAACGTTGGGAGCCGAGAGAGTTTGCTCTTGGAGGCGTCGATTAACGAAGCGGTAAAGGTCGTTGACCGTATGAATCTGTCGCTTGATGTCTGGCTTTATCACACTCAGTTAGAAGAGGTCGCCCGGCTCGCTGACAACCATCCAGATCTCACGATTGTCCTTAATCATGTTGGTAGTCCGATCCTTGGGGGGCCATATCGAGGCAAAACTGACGAAGTGTTTGCCGACTGGAAAGTTGCTCTACTGAGGGTTAGTGAACGTCATAATGTGTTTGTTAAGCTTGGAGCCATGCCGATCCGTATGCCCAGTTATGAAGGCGAGTGCTCCCTGCCCCCGAGTTCTCATGAGGTCGCTCGAGC
>CAJWZG010000183.1 GCA_913049565.1 uncultured Gammaproteobacteria bacterium | reverse complement strand
GGGCTCTAGCCACATATCAAGGTAAACATCCGGGTCAGCCCCACGTTCGTCATAGAAATCCAAAATAGCCAGTTGCTCTGCGGACAGCTCCACCCCTTCATGGCGCTGGACAGAGCGCATGTAATCACTGTGGTAAAACGTTCGAAGCGTTTCGCCATCAAAGCAACTAGGTTTAATCTCGGAATACGGTAAAGAACCCTCAGCACCCTCACCACGCTTGTCCAATTTAAATGACTGGAATAGGTGCGGTACCCATTCCGGGTGTGCGCGCTGCAGTTCGTTGAACAAGGTAACCGTACTGACAATCCGACTATGTCCGCCACGCACGGCTGTTTGTAAACAAAAAAGCCCGACAACTTCAGCGGCATCACAATGCAGATTGATATTGTGGGCAGTGCGGTACAAGCGCACGCTAGAATCTTGTTCCGCGTAGTCCTTAACATTACCCAGCAATTCTTGCTGCGGGTTTTGCGCGCCGGGTTCTCCAAGATGATGGCCAAGCCCCCAAAACATGCGTCGCGTCCAATCGTCGGGCTGATCGATGGGTAGCCCTTTAATAATTTGCACACCGAGTCCAGCGCTCAGTTGCTGCCGCCACCTCACGATACGCGATGCCAGTTTCGGCAAGTGAAAATTTTCTCGGCTAATGTGTTCGAGCCTCTCAGGAGCGTGGTCGACCGCGAACTTTAATTCCGCACGATCTACGTCCGCCAGCTGGTAACACCAAGGGGCTGCACCAGCCTCCAATTCGGCCCGCAATGTTGAACCGTACCAAGCGGATGGCACGGACAACGCCTCAGTGGGTTGGTATCGATGCTCTCTTGCGAAGTAATGCCGAGACTGTTCTCCAAAAGATCGAAACTTTTGGTTGTCAGATACAGGTGCTGGTGCCGGGCGGCGTTGGGTCACAAACCCAGAACCAGCTTCGCCATAATATTGCGCTGCACTTCATTACTGCCGCCGGCAATAGAGCTAGCACGCAAGTTAAAATACCGAGAGAAAGCCATGACACCCTCTTCTGCCCCGACGGTCGGCACATTAGTACCCACAGTGCGCGCTTCAGGCTGGTGTACAGCGCTGTGCTGACCCATCGCTTCTACGGTCAATTCTGTTATGCGCTGGGTAATCTCTGCAGACAGCGCCTTAATCACCGAAGACTCAGGCCCGGGACTGTCACCCTTCGATAGAGCCGCCATCATGCGAAATTCTGTATACTGGATAGCTTCCAATTGCACCGCCGTAGCATCGAGTTTGCGCATAAAGTCAGCGTCCTCCGCCAACGTGCTGTCGGCTTGAGGCACAAGGTGCGCAAGATTTCGCAATCGCTGTAGGCTGACTTTGCGCGCGGCATTACCGCCCGTCGATCCACCTCTCTCAAATTCCAACAAATACTTCGCTACCTGCCAGCCTTTATGCTCTTGTCCCACCACATTCGCCTTAGGTACGCGAGCGTCGTCAAAAAACACCTGATTCACTTCATGCGCGCCTGAGGCAAAGCGTATCGGCTCTACGCGAATGCCCGGCGTATTCATATCCAACAGCAAAAAAGTAATACCCTCTTGAGGCTTACCAGAATCATCGGTTCGAACGAGAATGAACATCTTGTTGGCGTAATGCGCGTGGGAGGTCCAAATCTTGCTGCCGTTGAGACAATAGTAATCTCCGTCTGATGTCGCCTTAAGTTTAAGGCTGGCCAAATCAGAACCCGAGCCCGGTTCTGAGTAGCCCTGACACCAATAGTCCTCCCCAGACAGAATACGCGGCAAGTATTCCCGCTGTTGCTCCTTGCTCCCGCAACCGATGAGCATGGGACCACACATGGCTAGCCCCATAGGCGCCGTTTCTGGCGCACCCGCTTCCGCTTTTTCGATAGACCAGATATATCGCTGCATCAAGTCCCAGCCGGTGCCGCCAAACTCCTTAGGCCAACTCGGCGCAACCCACCCTTGTTTGTGAAGGAGCTTGTGCCAAACGATATTGTGTTCGTAATCGAGGAATATGCCCGGGCAAAAGCGCTGTGCGTCGCGTAGCTCGTCGGTCAGATTTTCATCGAGGAACCGCTTCACCTCATCTCGAAACGCCTCATATTCGGCACCAAAACTGATGTTCATCCTAACTCCCTTCAACCACCTTCGATGCGTGGCATAAAAAATACTTCACTACCCGAAGACAGCGGCTCGGCAAATGCGTCCTGGTAGATCTGACCATCAATCGCAACCGCAGAGCGCTCAATCAACCCAGCCATCTCAGGCCACTGGTCACAAAGAGCCAGCGTCAGCTCTCGGTAATTGCCAACGGCTAACTTCAACTCTTTCGAACCCCCGGTAACCGCTAACATTGGGTTGGACAATATAACCTTGACCATAAGTGTTGTTCTCTTCCAGCAAGAAAACCCCGCTAAATCGCAGGGTTTTTACTACCTAAAAGATGCCTCTATCGCATGCCCTGCCTAGCCTCCGATAGCATCAAGCAATCGCGGCGGTGACATGGGTAGATCAGTGATACGCTTGTCCAGAGACCGCGACACGGCGTTGGCGCAGACGCCTAGCGGAGCCACGATAGGCGTCTCTCCGACACCCCGCACGCCAAACGGGTGGCTGGGGTTAGGTACCTCTACAATATGCGTATCGATCATAGGTAAATCTGAAGCAACTGGAATTCGATAGTCGAGGAAACCCGCATTTTCCAGCACACCATTTTCGTCAAAAATGTACTCCTCGTTCAGCGCCCAGCCAATCCCTTGCGCTGCACCGCCCTGCATCTGGCCTTCAACGTAAGCTGGATGGATCGCTTTTCCCGCATCTTGTACAGCCGTAAAGCTCAGCACGTCGACCTTGCCTGTTTCCCGATCCACTCGCAGATCACCAAAGTTCACTGAGAAAGCAGCACCCGCACCTTGAGCATTGAGCGAAGCTCTGGCCGTTATGGGGCCACCTGTCTTACCTGCTTTACGCGCGAGTTCCGCAAGACTCAAAGGTTTGACATCAGCATTCACGCCGGGGCCAGGAACCGCTTGGCCGTCTTCCCATTCAACTTGATCTTCGTCAAGACCCCAAGTCATTGCAGCACGGCGTTTACAATCAGCAATAACAGCTTCGCAAGCTTGCGTGACGGCCATTCCTGTCGCGAACGTCGTGCGGCTGCCGCCGGTCACATTGCAAAAGCCGGTGCTCTCGGTATCACCTACTTGGGCGCGCACATCATCGTAATTGATGCCCAGCGTTTCCGCCGCCATCAAACACATGGAAGCCCGCGAACCACCAATATCTGGGCTGCCTTCGATAATCATGACAGAGCCATTTTCGTTGATATTTACTTCAGCGCTTGACTGCATGCCGACATTGAACCAAAAACCCACGGCAACACCGCGTCCGGCACCCTCGGGCACAGGCTTAGTGTAATTGGGGTGCGCTTTGGCTGCCCGCAGACATGCCTTGAAGCCAATAGGCGGAAATTTAGGCCCGTAAGGTGACTGCGTTCCTTCATCAGCAGCATTAACCATGCGCAAATCAATCGGATCCATATTCAACAGTTGCGCGGCCTCATCCAATGCACACTCGAACGCGTGCATGGCCTGAGGCGCGCCGGGCGCTCGATATGCTGCAACTTTAGGTTTGTTTACTAAGACATCAAAGGTTTCAACCAAAAAATTCTCGATTTCGTAAGGCGCATAAATCGACATAGCCCCTGGCATATAGGGTGCTCCCGCAAACGCGCCCGCCTCGAAGGCAATCCACGACTGTGCGGCGGTAATGGTGCCATCTTTTCGCAGACCTACCTTAACGCGAGCAACCGTTGCTGAGCTTGGGCCCGTGGCACGAAACACCTCTTCTCTCGACATCGTCATCTTGACGGGACGACCCGACCTCTCCGAGAGCAGTGTCGCCAGCGGTTCAAGATAGACCACTGTTTTACCGCCGAAGCCACCACCGATTTCGGTTGCCACGAACTTCAGATCCGCCATATTTTTGCCAAGCATTTTCGAGGTCGCGGCTCGATGTTCAAAGTGACCTTGGGTAGAGCACCAGACGGTACCTCGCCCGCGCTCGTCTATACTCGCGATGCAGGCGTGGGGTTCGATATAGCCTTGATGGGCCATGGGGCACGTGAACTCTCGCTCGACCACAACGTCGGCGGCCATAAAGCCTTCATCAAGATTCCCTCGCTCCAAACGTCCGACGTTGGCGATATTCGAGGGGTTTTCAGGTTTTTCCGGCAGCGCCGTATAGTTTTCTTCGTTGACCAGCGTTGCGGCTGGATCCATTGCCGCAACCACATTCAACACCGGTTCTAACACTTCGTATTCGACTTTAATGGCTGCCAGCGCTTGTTCTGCCAATCGTGCTGTCGAGGCTGCGACCGCCGCCACGGCATGACCGTGATACAGCACTTTGTTGCGCGCCATCACATTTTTCGCCACATCATCCATTGTGCCGCCACCTTCACCGCCGGCTTCTCCTTCGAGGCGGCCACCGGGAAAGTCAGCTCCAGAGATAGCAGCGAAGACACCAGGCATCGCTAACGCTTCACTAACATCGACACTTTTGATTCGCGCATGAGCGTGGGGGCTACGAAGCACCTTGCCGTGGATCATATTGGGGAGATTAACGTCCGCACCGAACTGGGCTCGCCCTGTTACCTTGTCAAAACCATCGGGGCGAACGGGTGACGTACCGATCTGTTTGTACTCTACTGCTTCTGCCATGCTCGGCCTCTCTCCATAAATGTTCTGGCTTCAAATCTAACATGAACTCTTAACAGCTTGGAGCGCTGAATGTAATCCTCGCTGGGACTACCGCCGCATCTCATTGAACCGCTGTTTGGAGGTGTCAGACGAAGTAAGCATGAATGTTGTTTCGGTCATCCAGCGCTCACCGGGGGCAAGTGGCTTGAGCCCTCCATTGGCCTGCGTAACCACCGAGGCTGCATTGATGATATTCGGAAAATGACTGACGGGCTCGACGCAGATAAACCCTTTGTCGCGGGGTGCGTAGACAATCAAGTGCTGCAATGTAGGATCGGGGTGTATTGACAACGACCATGGCTGATCTCTCCACTGCAGTTGAATCACTCCCGAACGGTGAGCGTATACCTCGTCTATATGACGCTCGCTCCAAGGCTTGCCTGCCAATGGATTACTCGGCAGACCATCCAAAAGGTCAACAACGGTAGGCGCCAAGCTTTCACCTAGCTCAATGCGCGAGCGACAGTTTAGGGTGATATCAGTCTGGCCCTGCCGCGCTAATGACCCTTCATTCAACGGAAAGTACGGATGCAGCCCCATACCTGCGGGCATCACCCGCTTAGACTGATTTTCAAGCGCCACTGTCCAGGTCAATCCATACTCTGCAAGCACAAACGCTTGGGTTGCCTTGAACACCCATGGCCAGCCTGTCTTACGCATCGAATACTTATCGTGGCGGAAGCTCATCACGCAGGATTGCTCGCTTTGCGTTTCGAGCTGCCATTCACTCAGCCAACCAAAACCATGGATGACATGGGGCTCAGGAGCGAAATTTGGTGTGAGTTGCACGAGACGACCCGCATCGTAGAATTTGCCCTGATGAATACGACTGCAAAACGGCAGCATGGGAAAACCGGCCAGATGTGGCCGAGCTGGCGCAGTGCACATTATCGGTTGCTCGCCGCGATGAAAGTTCAAAATGCCTCCACCCTGCAACGATAGTACGACCCGTGTTTCCAAGTACCGGAGTGCTAAAACTTTCG
>CAJWZG010000182.1 GCA_913049565.1 uncultured Gammaproteobacteria bacterium | reverse complement strand
CTTCCATGGCGGATTCGATTCTCGAACTTGTCCGTAGTTCGCCGTTGCAACAATCTCTAACATTTGTCACACCCCAATGGCGCGCTAGCGGAGCGCTCGAATATACGGCGAAGATCGAAGTTCCGCTGGGGGCGGCTGCAGCAAAGAGCGAACCGCTGCAGGTGGATGTTCAAACGAGTTTTGATCAACTAGATCTAGATTTACCGAACTATCGGTTGGCTTGGCGCAATTTATCCGGGCGACAAAAATTTTCCTTGCCACACTATTTACAGGGCTCCGCAACGGGCGAACTTTTTGGCCAAGTCGCAAGGGTCGAAACCGATCATAACCCTAAGCAGGTGATCTTCGAAGTTGAGGGAAGCGCCGCGGCTGAGGACCTCTTTAAAATAGCAGATATACCAGCCTCTGCTCTGTTCGCCGGCAGCACAGGCTTTGCCGCAAAGCTACGCGTGGACATGGTAGAACCCGGTGATAGCGTGTTGACGGTTGCCACAGATTTGCAAGGTATGACCGTTGACTTACCCGCGCAATTTGGGAAGACAGCACGCGAGCTGGCTCCTAGCGAGTTTGTATGGATCTTTGCTGACGATCATCAACGTATCGATTGGCGGTATAAAAATACGAAGGGTTGGTATCAGCTGGCGGATACGACCTCACGGCTGACCAGTCAGGGCGCATTGGGCATCAACACCACGCCATTGAATATTGCCCCAGAGCAGCAAGGCCTAGTTGTTAACGGTCGTTTACGAAATATGAATTTAGCCGACTGGGTGTCGAAGGAAGGAGACCCTATGTTCAGTTTGCCGGTGGCTTGGCAGGTTCGGGGATTCGAGATCGATGACTTTGTTATTGATGACTTGCAGTTTTCGGATCTTGTGGTGAACGGGCAGGGCGTTTCGCAATCTGTGGTTTTTCAAATTCGCGGCCCAGATATATCAGGCAGTGTGGATTTATCAGATCCAAAAAAAATGGTAGTCGACTTGTTGAATCTTCGCTTGCCCAGCAGTGCTCCAGGTAACGAACAATTTCAAGGCAACTTGGATCCCATTGATTTAGAGGTGGGTCAGGCCTTGCCCGCTGCGAGTATTTTTATCGATGAGCTGACTCTCGGGAACGAGCCCTTTGGGCGCTGGAAGTTCAACATAATGCCCACAAATGATGGCGTGCGTTTCGACATTGAGGATGTTTTGGTGAATGGTATTCACCTGACTGACAGCGCTGTCTTCTGGGATTTACAGCGTAACCGTAGCGCGTTCTCTGGGGTTGCAGCGATGGAAAATCTTGCCGATGTTTTACCCTTATGGGGATATGCCCCAACGATCGCCGCAGAGTCCGCCTCGGTGACTGGCAATCTCAGCTGGTCAGGCTCACCTGCCAATCTAGATATTGTGAACAGTGAAGGGGGTATCTCGATTGCGGCGACTGAGGGGCGTTTCCTAGATGTTGATTCCGGATCTGCGGGGTTGCGGGCAGTCAGTTTGCTCAACATTACTGCTCTGACGAAAAGAGTCGGCTTCGATTTTTCCGACGTAGTGGGGGACGGGATAAGTTTTGAGGAGGTTTACGGAGGTATTCAGCTGGAAGATCAAACACTCCGCTTCACAAAAAATCTAGTCATAAAGAGCACTTCGTCTAGGTACGAGTTGGGCGGCGAAGTGGATCTAAGGGACAACCTGCTAGATGCGCAAATGATTGTCACACTACCGGTAAGTGACAGCTTGCCTTGGTACGCCGCATACTTGACGTTTGTTAATCCGCTGGCAGGGATCGGTGTGGCAGTTGGGGAACGCGTTTTTCGTAAGCCGATAGAGCGCATGAGTTCAGCAAAATTCGTTGTTTCTGGCGCTATTGAGGACCCACAAGTCGTTTTCACGGAGTTGTTCAATCAGGACATTGAGGTGACCGATTCTGCCGGAGAACGTTTGTCACCAGATTTGTTCAAAGACACACTCGACGACGATGAGCTTCCCACCAAGAGTGTTGATGCTGGGTCTGGCTAAGAGATCGAACGCTACACGGATTAATCAAGTACCAACAATTCTAAAGGTGTTTAAACACATGAGCGAAGTGGTCGCACTGGTCGAGCAGCAGTTGCTGCAAAAAAAGGGTCTGAGCCTCAAAGATTTGGAACAAAGTATTGGGTCATTGCTTGGGAGCGAAGTCGACTATGGCGAGGTTTTTGTACAAAGCACGCGAGGTGAGTCGTTTGCCTTGGAAGATGGAATCGTCAAAGACGGCTCTTTCGGCGTCGAGGCAGGTATTGGGGTTCGGGCCCTTGCTGGGGAAAAAACGGGGTTTGCCTACAGCGAAGATATTCGACTCAATGGGCTTAGCGAAGCCGCCAAAGCTGCAAAATCCATCGCGCGGGCCGGCGCTCCCAAACATCTTAGCCCGTTTAATGCATCGGTCTATCCCGCCCTTTACGCTCAAGCGGACCCGATTAGCAGTCTTTCCGACGAAGAAAAAGTCAGTCTGTTACGACGTATTGACCAAGTCGCGCGAGCTGAGGATCCAAAAGTCAAAGAAGTGACAGTCCGTATTTCTGGCAATCACGAGACCATGTTGGTCATGGCCAGCGACGGTACCTTAGCCGCAGATATTCGTCCGTTGGTGCGTTTTGACGTTTCGGTAATCGTCGAACACGAGGGGCGCCGAGAGCGAGGCAACGCGGGAGGTGGCGGTCGTCGTAGTTTGGAGTCACTGACCAAAGGAAATTGGACAGCCGATTTAGCCAAAGAGGCGGTGCGCATGGCTTTGGTAAATCTGGAAGCAATAGATGCTCCCGCGGGGCCAATGCCTGTAGTGCTTGGGCCGGGGTGGCCTGGCGTACTGTTGCATGAGGCTGTGGGGCACGGTCTTGAGGGAGACTTTAATCGCAAGGGAAGCTCGGCCTTTTCCAATCGCGTCGGCGAACAGGTGGCTTCACCTCTTTGCACAGTGGTGGATGATGGCACGCTCGCTGCGCGGCGTGGATCGTTGAGCATCGATGATGAAGGAACACAAACACAGTCCACAACGCTGATAGAGAACGGTGTGCTTAAGGGTTATATGCAGGACAAACTCAATGCGCGCCTAATGAATGTGCAAGCGACAGGTAACGGGCGTCGTCAGTCTTATGCGCACGTACCCATGCCGAGAATGACCAATACGTATATGTTGCCGGGTCAGGATGCTCCAGAGGACATTATTCGATCCGTTCAAAATGGTATTTACGCGGTGAACTTTGGCGGCGGGTCAGTGGACATTACGTCGGGTCGATTTGTTTTTTCGGCGACCGAGGCATATCTCATCGAAGCCGGAAAAGTTACCGCACCTATTCGCGGGGCGACCTTGGTTGGTAGTGGACCAGAAGTTATGAACCGCATCTCTATGGTTGGCAATGATTTGACATTAGACGGGGGTGTAGGGGTTTGTGGGAAGGATGGGCAATCCGTTCCTGTTGGGGTGGGTCAGCCCACACTTAAAGTTGATGAAATTATCGTGGGCGGGACGGCTACGTAGATTCCTCTGTGTCATTGTCAAACGCGTCATCTTGCGTTTTGCGCAAAAACTTAAAGAGCGAGCGTTGCGCACGTTTATGTGTCTCACTGAGAGGCTGGCCTTGGGCAGGTTTTGAACCGCCAGCCGTTTTGACTAACTGCCGCAATGTTTGGCGATCAACGTTCGGGTATTCGGTAATGAATTGTGTCAGTGCCCGATTGTCTTGGGTGAGCGCGTCGCGCCATGTTTCAAGGCGATGAAAGTTGTGCCTTGCGATAGCAGATTGGCCTTCAAAATCGGCCAGCTGTGCTTCAATAGAGGCAACGTCGACTTTGCGCATGAGCTTGCCAATAAATTGCATCTGTCGTCGACTACCCTCTCGGCTATTGATGGCCAGATAGGTATAGATGGCTTGCCGCAAATTTTCTGGCAGATCGAAACGCGCACGTATATCCGGTTTGAGCTTAGTAAGCGCAAGTCCGATCTTTTGCAGTCGCTGGGCCTCTCGCTTGAGCGCAGATTTAGAAGGTTCTTCGTGCATAACATTTACATAAAGGAAGCGAATCGTTGGAGTTTATAGAGCATCAGCAAGAATTGACCGCATTGGTGGAAAATATTCTCAGTGAAGCGAAAAGCCAAGGGGCAGATCAGGCTGAGGTGTCCGTCAGCATGGAGCAGGGTCTTGGCGTCAGTGTCCGTAAAGGTGAACTGGAAAACCTAGAGTTTAACCAGGATCGCGGATTTGGCATCACGGTCTATTTTGGCAAACGCAAAGGCTCGGCGAGCACGACGGACAGTAGCGAAGCTGCAATTCGAGAGACCGTGGCCGCTGCAAAAGGTATCGCAAAGCATACCGAAGAGGATTCATTTAGCGGTTTGGCAGATGCCTCGTTGATGCCAAGGCAATCTATCGATCTTGACCTCTACCATCCTTGGGACATTAACCCTGAAGAGGCTGCTGCGCTGGCCATTGAGTGTGAGACGGCTGGTCTTTCAGTTGATGGTAAGTTGACCAATTCAGATGGGGCTCAGATTAGCTCTCAGCAAGCAATACGGGTCTACGGCAACAGCCATGGTTTTTTGGGTGCTTATCCAAGCACTCGTCACAGCATGAGTTGTGTGCTGATTGGCGAGGACAATGAGGGGATGCAACGGGATTATTGGTACAGCATGTCCCGACGCGCAGAAAATTTAGAGGACGCGGCAGCAGTGGGGATCAAGGCCGGTGAGCGAACAATACAGCGCCTGTCGCCCAGAAAAGCACCTACAGGCAAGTACCCTGTTCTATTGGCGCCAAATTTAGCGGCAGGTTTGATCGGTCATCTTAACGGAGCAATTAGTGGTGGTGCCCAATACCGCAAAGCGTCTTTCTTGTTAGATGCGCTCGGTGACAAGGTGCTACCCGAATGGCTAACGCTGCGCGAAGAACCATTATTGTCCGGTGGGTTAGCAAGTGCTTACTTTGACGGAGACGGCGTGGCTACTCGCAACAATGTGTTTGTGGACAACGGCCAACTGGCCAGTTATGTCCTATCGTCATATTCGGCGCGAAAACTTGATCTTACGACAACGGGTAATGCTGGTGGTGTGCACAACCTTCACCTCGACGCGCCCATGGTGCCTCTGACCGAATTGATGGCGCAGATGGGAAATGGCCTATTGATCACAGAGCTGATGGGGCAGGGGGTTAATGGTGTTACAGGTGATTATTCTCGAGGGGCCTCAGGGTTTTGGGTGGAGAACGGTGAAATCGCTTACCCGGTCGCAGAGTTTACGTTGGCAGGCAATTTACGCGACATGCTCGCGAATATTGTTGGCCTAGCTGACGACATCGATTTTAGAAGCAGTATTCGCGCGCCGAGTCTTCTGTTGGAATCAATGACCGTGGCGGGTCAGTAGCTTGCGGGCTGTTGGCCCGTTGAGTGTTCTTGTCGGGCACTGTTTGCTGACACTTGTCTCGAGTGCTTGAGATAAACCCAACTGGCTAGGCCAAGAAAAATGAAAAACCCTGCGACGTCGGTGATCGTGGTAAGCACGACGCCCCCGGCGATGGCAGGGTCGATATCCATCCGACGCAACAAACTGGGTAAGAGGCTTCCTGCGACCGCAGCAATGAGGATTGTTGCAATCATGGCAGCGGCGATCACCAGGCCAAGCATGGAGTCTTTAAAAATATAGGCAGCTCCCAGGGCAACCACCGAAGCCCACAAGATACCGTTGAGCCCGACTACGATAAACTCGCGGTTGAGTAGCCAC
>CAJWZG010000181.1 GCA_913049565.1 uncultured Gammaproteobacteria bacterium | reverse complement strand
CTCTTCGCCACCTCCGCCGGCCCACTTTCTCTTACCGTCAAAATCAACCAACGTGCGCGTGCCGTTTAACCCGGTCAGAGGCCACCGAACAAAAGCATAGCCCTCGGAGCCCTGACAGCTGCTCCAATCGCCGCCGGACCGCGCGCGCGAGCGCCGGTAGGCGTCAAGCTCTGCACTCGTGTCTGCCAGACGCACGTGACGCTGCACCTCTCGACACGCGTCCGGATATGCGGCGCATGCACCATTGAGCGGAGATGCCGACCGAGCGTAGACCGGCAGCGAGACTCGAAACGTTTCATTACTGCCAAGCTGTTTGAGACGATGGCGTAAGACTTCCCACAACTGCTGGTGGTGGAGGGCCAGGCAGAAAGTGGCGGAGTGCCTCCGTTGACAAGCGGCCGAGTCGAGCGGAAGCGGCGGTGCCTCGCGCCCAAACTGTGTCGCACACGTGTACTTCGACGTTCCGATGCGCAGGTCGCAGGCAGTCGAGTTGCAGCCGCCGGCCGCCTGCCGGTGGAAGGTAAACCCGGCGGCCCGCGCCAGCTCGTGCAGCGAGTCGTTGTTGAAGAGCTGGAGATGAACGGACGGCAGGTCGGTCACTGCGCCGTCGACGCTCACTGTCTGCGGCAACAGTGCGTGGATCCGCGTCCCGGGCGGCAGCTCCTTGCGGCTGCGAACAATCAGCGTCAGGAAGGACCGGAAGGCATGCATCCACGCGCCGTCGCTGTGAACGAGGTCCGCGCAAAAGAGCACGACAGGGCCCGCCGTGCCATTGGTGCCATTGATGCTGTTGGCACGGCCGCTCGTCGCGGAAGAGACGATCGCCGGGGAGGAGTCGCCGCAGCCGTACTTGCGGCCCTCGTGGCGGCCGTGCTCGCGGTAGTGGTCGCGGGCCTTTTGCAGGTCGCACCTCCCTCCGGCGCAGAAATGCCTCGTGAGGTCCGCGTAGCGACCGACGTAACACCTTGCGTCCTTGTCCGCGAACCACCAAGGCGCCGGCTCCTGCGTCGCCGCCCGATCCGGCTCGGCCGCCGACGCAATCGAGAACGCGTTCAGCAGCATCTCCACCTCGAACAGCCGTCCCGCGTCGGCGAAATGATGGTCGTTGTCCGCGTCGTGTTTTAGAACCCTCGCGTTGATGCCGCGCGCCGTCGACTCGCCCAGGGGCAGCGCCACGACGCCGTCGAAGGGTTTCGCCTCGGCGACGGCAGCGAGATCGAACGCCCGCAACATGAGCCCCGTTCGTCCTTTTACGTGCGGCGGCGTCACGAGGACGAAGGTTGTTCGTGGATGCCGTTTTCTTAACGCGGCGCTCTGCCTGGCTAGCGCTCGGAAAGCGACGACGTCCGTCTGTGTCAGGCATAGCACGACGTAATCCGGCGCGAGCGAACTCGCGCAATGCGCGCCTTCGGCCCAGAGGCCCAGGCTCTTGCGGATCTGCGGCTCAGACGGCGTCGCCGTGAAGGCGTAGGTCAGAATAAAAGAGTAGTTTGAGGCCTTGCGCCGCGCCACGCAGCAGTTCACTGTCGCTGCCGCCGCTGCCATATTCTCGTTTGGGTGGCGACACGCGTTGGAGACGTACTTCTGCTTAGGGGTGAGCTCGGCGCTCGCCGCGCCGTGCCTCTCCCATACCGAGGACTCGACCGCTGGTAACGCGTGGCCGCCTATTTTGATGCGGTGGACCTCGGGCGCGCGGCCCCTTATTAATAGGTGGAGCGCGATGACGACGTGGCGCGCGACGCTGTTGCCGAGCACCAGGACGTGGCGCCCCCGCAGTAAGTCGAACGTATCCGCCGGCGTGAAATGACGCAATCTCAAATCCGGCCAGTCGTAGGACGCCTTGTTGTTGACGCGCTCGGAGCGCGGAATGTCGCTGATAACCCAGACAGAGAAGTTCGACTATGCAGCTCAGGTACGGGAGGTGGCGGACGTCACTGGGGCGGGCGATACCGTCATAGCAACGCTTTCCGTGATGTTAGGCGCAGGTTTCACGCCCAAACAGGCCGTGGACATCGCCAATACTGCGGCGGGTCTTGTTGTTACTAAGCTTGGCGCGGCAACAGTCTCGACTATGGATCTTGAGGCAAAGCTTGGAGGGCGGGGTGCCCACCGGGGGGGAGTAGATGATGTGTCTTCGGCTGCCGTTCTCGACCAGATTAATACGGCTCGCGATAATGGGGAGAAGATCGTGTTCACCAACGGATGCTTCGACATATTGCATGCCGGGCACGTGGCTTACCTTGAAGAGGCCCGGGCTCTGGGTGACAGATTGGTAGTGGGCCTCAATAACGATGCGTCAATCGCTCGGCTGAAAGGCGCAGACCGCCCGATTAATGGGTTGGCCGCTCGGGCACGAGTGCTTAATGCGCTGAAGAGCGTTGATTGGGTGATTTCTTTTGGCGACAAGAAAAACGGCGATACGCCAGCTCGCTTAATCGAGCAAGTGCTGCCAGATGTGCTGGTCAAGGGCGGCGACTATCAGGCGGATAAAATTGCCGGTGCAGAATTTGTGCTGGCCAACGGTGGCGAAGTTAAAGTGGTTAGCTTTCTAGGCGGCTTTTCTTCATCAAAGATCATCGATGCGATAAAGCAAAGTGGTGACTGATGGGCCTTAACTAGGCCGCTATTTCGGATCTGTAGGTAGTCATGAGCAAGTGCCAATGATCGACATCCCACGCAAGTCCTTGATTGAGGCGCTTTTGTTTAGCGAAGGAGCGCTCCAAGCGCCTGATGTTCGCTTGTCGCCACACAGGATTCGACTGCCGGATACGACCACGGTCAAAGTCCACCAAGTAGGGCCGGCCGTCTGCATCCAACAGAATGTTACTTATATTGAGGTCTGCGTGGTCGACCCCATTGCGGTGAAAGTTAGCCAACATTTTGGCGACAGCCACAATCTCCGAGTCTGTGAGTTCCCGTTGGCGCAGAATCTCAAGCAAGTTTGACGAGCTCGTAATTGCTCGAGTAATGACGCTGCCCAGATAGAACAAACCATGTCTTTTTAGGATTGCGGCAATCGGCTTGCCTACTGGGAGATGCATTTCATCGAGTTTTGAAAGCAGTTCCAGTTCTCGATAGACCCTTGATCGTGTGATGCCAGTAAATAAATACCGGTCCCGAATGAACTTTCCGATAAGCCCGCCACGCCAGTAGTGACGAAGCACGTGAGTGACGTCGTTTTCCTTGAAAAAATAAGTTGTGCTGCGCCCGATACGCCGATCAACGGTTTTATGCTGGGCCTCCCAGTAGGTGGGATCAAACCACCGCTCGGTCAGCGCCTCAGGCGTAGTTGGCAGACAGAAAATGACGCACGAGTTATCTACCCACTGAGTCGACAGTTTGGGAGCGGTATGGGGGTTTAGTTTTCCAGTAGGTCTAGCATCGGCAGTCACGGTCGCGGGGAGACTCTTCTTTTTCTTCACTCTAACCCAGAACATATTTTGACTCTATGACTAGGGCAAACCAAAATGTTTTACCGCAATAAAAAGACAAGATGACCGTGACGGAATTTGGGGCGCCCACCAGTATTTGTGTTATCCGCTTATCCGCTATCGGCGATGTTTGCCATGCGGTCAGCGCGGTTCAGGTCATTCAGCGTAGTCAACCGCAAGTGGCTATTACGTGGATTATTGGCAAAGTTGAGCATGAGTTGGTGAAGGGCCTGGCTGGAGTTGAATTTATCGTCTTTGACAAAAAAGCCGGAGTCCGCGCCTACACCGCGTTGCGAAAAACGCTCCATGGTCGTCATTTCGACGTTTTGCTACATATGCAGGTGGCTTTGCGGGCGAATTTGGTTGCCGCCGTGGTATCAGCAGACAGGAAAATCGGCTTCGACAAAGACCGAGCGAAGGAAGGGCATGGCTGGTTTGTTTCCAGAACCATCAAGCCCCAGCAGGAGCCTCATGTGCTTCAGGGTTTCGCTGAATTCGCACGTACTCTTGGCGCAAACGACACAGGCCCTTCCTGGCAAATGCCCTACTCGGAGCAAGATGAGGCATGGGCGCTGCAGGCTCTAGCGGGATGGCAAAAAGTTTTCACCATAGCCCCGGCGGCTAGTAAAGCTGAGCGCAATTGGACGGTGAACGGCTATGCGAACCTTGCGGACTATGCTGCAGCCAAGGGTTACCGCACCGTGCTGACCGGTGGGCGCGCCCAATCGGAGTTGAAGTTGGGTGAGGCGATTGTTTGCCAGGCAAAAAGCAGCATTCTCAATTTGGTGGGCAAAACATCGTTGAAGCAGTTGCTGTGCGTGCTCAAGCACAGCCACGTCGTGATGGCACCGGATACCGGGCCGGCCCATATGGCGGTAACGGTAGGGACCCCAGTAATTGGGCTGTACGCTCACTCAAATCCTAATCGCACTGGGCCCTATGGGAATCTGCAAAACGTGGTGGACGTCTATCAGCAAAATCTCGAAATTCAAAGCAGCACGGCAGTTAACAAGGTGCGTTGGGGACACCGGCTTAAGGGCTCACACCTCATGGATCAGATCAGTGTCCAACGGGTGCGGGACATGTTTGATCGTGTGACCGAAGATTTGGAGGCGGAAGATCAGCCGACGTTGGCATCGAGGTTTCTGGATGAATAAGGCAGTTTTCCTTGATCGAGATGGCGTGATCAATGTGGATAGGGGATACACCTATCGCATTGAGGACTTCGAGTTTATAGATGGTGTGTTTGAGGCCTGCGAACACTTTGCGGCTTCAGGGTACCGGCTCATTGTGGTGACTAACCAATCTGGGATTGGCCGTGGCCTGTATAGCGAGCAGGAATTTTTGACATTGACCGAATGGATGAAAGGTCAGTTCCGGTCTCAGGGCATCGCCTTGGATGCGGTTTATTTTTGTCCTCACCACCCTGAACAGGGGCAGGGCAGCTATAAACAGTGCTGTGACTGTCGAAAACCCCAACCCGGAATGTTGCTTCAAGGCATCGCAGAGTTTGGGCTGGATCCGGATCGGTGCGTGATGTTTGGTGACAAAGTATCCGATTTAGAGGCGGCTAAGGCTGCAGGTATCGGGCGTAAAGTGCTCGTTGGCAGTCAATACGACGACACCACAAACGTACCACCTTTGGCCGACCAGATTTGGCAGAGCATTGCTGAAGCAAAAAGGCGTTTCTGACTCAAGATTGCTGGCACAGCTATGCCTCAGGCATTTTTTTCTACATTGCGCCCTGAATCAACGGTCGCTCTTTCTCTAGCAGATAATCCACAACCTCTAGAGCCCGATCAGCGTCGTTGTTGATGTCGACGCCATACTTGCCAGCCACCACTAGGGTGGGCACTGCGCGAATACTGTTGTTCTGAGTGTCTTTGGCCGCCTGGTTAACCAAATGGAAACGCTGCAAGACATACAAATGCGTAGCGAAGTCGCAACGCCAAACCTAGTTACTGGTGATGGCGTGCTAAGCCCTGCAAAACTCACGTCTCAATTGCGCGGCCCAGCAGGTCGAAAAAATTTGCGAGGCTCAGCGATGCGCAGAGGCGAAGAGTCAATCGCATTTTGTCGGACATTCAGCGCTCGACTGCAGCAACTGCTCCGGGCGTGAAAGCCCCCGGCAGCGACACGATGAAAAATTTAATCGTCGCAGCTTTGATCGGTCGAACCTTTGGCGGGCTAAGCGAAACCAAACCTGCGCAAGCGCTAGCATCACGGCTAAGTTTTTTGGGTTTAGGTGAGGACGACATTCGAGGGTTGGTCGTGCAAGCCATGCTTGATCCAGAACTGTCTGCAAGGTTGATGTCTCAA
>CAJWZG010000180.1 GCA_913049565.1 uncultured Gammaproteobacteria bacterium | reverse complement strand
GCACTCATCCAATCTGCGGCTGTTGCCATACCGTTGGCGATGGGGTGAACACCGCTGCCCGCGACATAAAACTCTTGGGTGCTGCCAGCTCGAGACCAGATGGCGATGCCGATATATAGGCTAAAAGACAGCGCAACGAAAAGATAAGTAAGGCCTTGCGCGTCCATGCTACAGCTCCTCTTTGTTGGGTGCTGGTGTGGTTGGGATATCATCCTCGTCTGATACGCCGAACTTGCGATCCAGTTTTTGCATTAGGTGGATATACACAAATATCAGCGCGACAACGACGTAAATGGCCCCTTGCTGTGCCCACCAAAATCCGAGCTTAAAGCCAAAGAAGGGTATCTGATTTAGCTCGTCTACCAACAATATGCCGAATCCAAACGACACGACGAACCAGATGCTTAGCAAGATGCCCAGCAGGCGCAGGTTGGCACGCCAGTACTCGTTGTTGTTTTCGTTCACTCCCAATCCCCTCTCATTGCAAGCCCAGATACTGCACCAAGCGGTTGTGTGAATACAGGTCTGGCGGGGCGAATACCAACCTTGTAGCCTGAGCGGCTGATATAAACTGGTGCGTGAAATGACTTCAGCTTTTGATATGGACTTCCCTCGATCCCCGGTGCAACCCATCCGGCCTGCCGCCACGGTCATCGTCGTGCGCGAAGCGGCGACAAGCTATGAGATTTTCATGCTAAAGCGAACCAGCAAGGCGAGCTTTGCGTCGGGTATGTATGTGTTTCCCGGTGGTCGGGTTGATCCTGATGATCACTTGCACGCCTACGACGCGCATCGGCATGGCCCCACCGAAGGCCAGCGACCCCAAGTAGCCGCATTGGGAGACGAGTGGCGCGGCTTCTGGATTGCCTGCATCCGCGAAACTTTCGAGGAAGCCGGTTTGATGCTCGCCTATACCCCAGACGGCGAGCTGGTGTCCTTTGCCGACACGGCCGTGCAAGAACGCTTCGCCGGTTACCGCGAGCCCCTACATGATGGTTCGCTGTCACTATTGGACATTTGTCGCCAAGAAAACCTCAAGCTGGCTGTAGACCACATACATTTCTACAATCGTTTCATTACGCCACTAGGACGACCACGACGTTTCGATACGCGTTTTTTTATTGCGGCAGCCCCGGAAAGTCAGCGTGGTAGCCACGATGAACAAGAAACCGTCGACAGTATTTGGATAACGCCTCAACAAGCGCTGGAACGACACGCCGCAAAGGAGTTTGATTTGATGAACGTGACGCGCATTCAGCTGGAAGCTTTGGCCCAATCGGCAACCAAGGCAGAGTTGCTTGAGGCGTCTGTGAATCAGCAGCACTTTCCTACTCGTCGGCCAGTGCTGCCGAAAAAGCAGTGATGGCGAAACGAGAAATGAAGCAGAAAACGGGTCGGGAGAACCATGGCAGATCAGATTGAGATAAGGGCGTTGGACTTGGATGGCGATATGTCATCGTTGCAGCGCGTATGGCGGGAGATCGGTTGGTCAGACAGCGAGCGCACGGATAAATCGATGCGCGATTTCTATGCCGAAGGCGAAACCGGCGTTGCTGCCATCAATGGCGATGTGGAATGCGCGGTTTTGACCCAGACGGGCACTATGCGCCTTGATCATGACGATCTGCCCGCCTGTGTGGTGGCCGCGGTGACAACCAGTCGCATTGCTCGAGGACTGTCTCTGGCACAAAAGCTCACAACACGTCAGCTGGTGCATGGGCAGTGTTCCGGCGCAGCGGTTGCCACCCTTGGCATGTTCGACCAAGGGTTCTACGACAAGATGGGCTTTGGCACTGGTGCTTATATCAACGAATTTTCCTTCGACCCTGGCATGCTCGACGTTGACGCCAAACCCCGCACCCCGGTACGGCTGGGTCTTGAACACGCGGATCAAATGCTCGCGGTGATGGTCGCCAGGCCCCGACAGCATGGTTGTGTCGTGATTGATCTACCGCAGACGTTTAAGGCCGAGTTGGATGATGACGACCGATTTGGGCTCGGCTACTTCGACGGTGACCGACTCACCCACTTTATTTGGTGCAAAGAGAAAGGAGAGAATGGCCCCTATCGCGTGGAGTGGATTGGCTATGAAAGCGGTGAGGGACTGCTCGAACTGCTCGCCTTGCTGAAATCCTTGGCGGATCAGATCTACTCGGTGTTTATGATAGAACCCCCGCATATTCAGCTGCAAAGTATGTTGAAGCGACCATTCCGCAGTCAGGCCATTGCAGAGACAGGCAAGTTTATCGCAGAACAAAATACCTACGCTTGGTATCAGCTGCGCATTTTGGACCTGCCTCAGTGTGTGACTGCACTGCGCTACCAAGGCCCCGATATAGCGTTTCAATTGCATGTTGAAGATCCGTTAGATGCGTTATTGGAGGCGCCAGAACTGGCCAGAGAGCGCGACCAGTGGCAGTCGCTCAGTGGTGATTGGTCAGTAACTCTTGGACAACAGGCATCGGTGTCGCGTGGTACGGATGCCGAGCTGCCCGCATTATCGTGCACAGTAAACAGTCTCAGCCGTTTGTTGTGGGGTGTTTCTCGGGCAAGCAGTCTGGCCATAACAGACGGTCTCAAGGCACCGGAGCCTCTGCTGCAGGCCCTCGACGGCGTGTTCTCAGCGAATCCAAACCCCGGGTGGGATTTCTAGTGTCGAATTGGCAATCGCCAAAAGCCGGTAATGACGGACTTTAACGACTTGGCTATTACCGACGAAAGCCAGCTGTCTGTGTTGGGTTGGAACGCCCATTGGCGTGCCCAACTTGCGTCGCTAGATCGTGGTCACGCCTTGGCTAAGCAGAGCATAGTCGCCCGCGTGATTGGTGTTGAGCGTACTGGGTTGAACATCGCTCCACAGGGATCGCTGGTCAGCTCGCATGTGCCGGTGAGCGGTCGCTGGTTCCGTGGCGATGAAGAAACCCGGCCCACTATTGGTGATTGGGTCATCGTCGAGGCGCAAACCGGCGCGCTGCTTGAGATGTTACCCCGCCAAAGTCTGATCAAACGCGTGAACCCCTTGGGAGCGTTGCAACTCATCGCGGCCAATGTGGACGTGGCGTTCATTCTGACCTCCTGCAACGCTGACTTCAGTCTTGAACGCCTTGAGCGCTATTTGTCGGTTGTGATGGAGGCCCAGATTATCCCGGTTCTCGTACTGACCAAGACTGACCTCACTGAACATACGGCAGACTTTGTCGGACAACTTGCAGAACGGTTCGCCGATATTCCCTGTGTACCGATCAATGCCCTAGACCCTGCGGAAACACTGGCATTGAAGCCGTGGTGCGGAACCGGGCAAACCATAGCCTTGCTGGGCTCATCCGGCGTGGGCAAATCGACGTTGGTTAACTCGCTGCTGGGTACACAAGTACAGCACACGGCCGCCATTCGTGAAGAAGATGGTAAGGGCCGGCACACCACCACCAATCGCACCTTGCATCTACTGCCATCGGGTGGCGTGATTTTGGATAGCCCGGGCATGCGCGAACTGCAACTGGCAGAGGCGGAAGAGGGGTTAGAAGAACTGTTCGCCGACGTGGAAAACCTCGCGGCAAGTTGCCGATTCAACGATTGTTCCCACGGCGCCGAACCGGGTTGTGCTGTCGTGAAAGCGTTGCAGCGCGGAGACTTGCAACAAGAACGACTGCAAAGCTACCAGCTACTTCGAAAAGAGGAGACGCGGAACCGCGAATCCCTCGCTGCTCGTCATGCACGTGACCGGGCCTTTGGCAAAAAACTTCGGGCGGAAACTCGGACGAAGTATCGAAATATGGACTCAGACCCTTAGAGCATCGACAGCGTTGTCCAAAGCTCCTAGAGTGTTGGGTTGCGGTGTCGTCCGCACCCATTGCATTTGTTTGTGAGGTTCCTAGTGGCAAATTTGGTCGCACCCAACGTTCAGCAACAGGCTGTTTCTGTTACTCGCAAGATGTCGGCTTCGCTGCCGGGTTTGCGAGAAATAGCCGCTCAGCGCGGACTGAAAGTTCACCATCTGGGCGCCGGCTATCCTCACCCGGAAGTTACTGACCCCCGTGGATTCTTGCAGCATCAGGAAGCCTACTTTGATCATTTGCGAGACCGCGAAGGATTGAATGACCCTGAGGTATTGCCCGAGTACTTACGAGAGGCTTATTCCTATACCGACACGTTGGGGCCGCTTTCTGCCCGTCAAACGTTTGCGAACGTCTACGGCAAAGATTGGGGTTTAACCCTCGATCCAGACAAACTGATTCCAACCGTGGGAGCCTCTGGCGGCATTAATCTGATTTGTTCCATGTTCGAGCACCCCGGCAAACCGGTTGCTTATATTACTGATGCGCCGACTTATGCCGGGTTCACTGCTCGGGTGGCTCTGTGCCAGCACGCGACGATATTCAGCGTCGACATGGATGGCGAAGGCCCCACTCCCGACGGTATGCGAGCGCAAATTAGCGCGGCGAGAAAGCAGGGTTACTTTGTCCCGTTCTATTACACGGTGCCTGACGGACATAACCCCGGAGGGTTCTCTTTCAGTCAAAAGCGTCGTGAAGAGATTTTGCAGGTGGTTCGTCAAGAGGGGTTGTTGATCGTCGAAGATGCGCCCTATCTCTATATCAATTTTTCTGCACCGGCTGATCGGGCGAAACCGTTTTTTAGCATGGCACCAGATCAGACAGTGCATTTGTTTACCGGCTCGAAAATTGGTTTCCCGGGTCCGCGGGTAGGTTTTTTTTACAGCGAGGCAGAATTGGAAATTGCTGACGGTAAGAACGTGCCTTTGTCCGAGTTGGCGCTGGTGGAATCCAGTAGCGAGCTACTCTTCCACAGCCCCGGCGCGCTTCGGGGCTTTGAAGCGTTGCTGCACGAACGTAGCGGTGATGACTATGTTGAGCGTCAAAGCATCTGGCCACTGGCAGAGGAGAAGCTGGTGGTTTACCGCGAGAATCGACAGATCTTGCTGGACGTGCTGGAACGCGAATTGGGCACCTATAAAGATTACTTTAGCTGGACGATACCCGGCGGTGGTTTCTTTACCGTGTTCACCTTTTTGAACAACGGGGCAGGCGAGACGGTATTCACCGATGACGCGATGATTGAACGCATGGTGATGGAGCATGGTCTCGTCGTGATTCCCATGTATGACTTTTACCCGAAGGATGCGCGGCAGCGTGATCCGGGGGCAGGGATGAACCAACTGCGCCTGAGCTTTTGTTTTAGTGAAAGCGCAGGGCAGCAGCGACGTGATGATATGCGGGAAGCAGTGGAAACGTTTTGTGAGGCAGCAAAATCCTTGGTAGGCGTCAGCTAGCCAGTAGGCCTTGTAGGCTCAACCGCCGATGCTCCACCTTTGTGCAAAGGTCTGCTATGCAAGCGAGGCCCGCTTGCTGGGCGAACTCCAGCGCCTCAGGATGAGAAATACCAAGCTGTAACCACAGGCCTTTGGCGTTTATTGCCACCGCGCTTTGGGCGATCGGCATAATCTCTTCCGAGCGACGAAACACGTCGACAAAATCAATGCCCCCTGGGATTGACTCAAGATTTGGATAGCAGGTTTGTCCCAGTATTTCCTGTTCAGAGGGATTCACCGGGACAACTCCATACCCGGCCTGCAACAGATATTCGGCTACGCCGAAGCTCGGGCGCGCAGGGTTGCTGGAAAGGCCTACGATGGCGATACGCTTACACTCAAGACACCGCCTTACCGCCGTCTGATCTTGCCATTGAGATGGGTTCACCTTTTTGTTCCTAGACCTGCCCGACTATCGGTTCAAG
>CAJWZG010000179.1 GCA_913049565.1 uncultured Gammaproteobacteria bacterium | reverse complement strand
AAACTTGGCCGGCGGAGCTGCGTTTGGAGCGTGGTGAGGCAGGAGTGTTGCAACCAGCACCGTTCGCATCGCGCTTGTCAGACGCAAAACATCGCGGCTACGCCGCGACATGGTTTGGCTTGGCTGTGGTGCTATTCCTAGGCTTCATCTATGTTGGATTCAGTTCCGGTAAGCGTTACCCCGGCTCTTAACCCGCCTAAGTGAGGTTCTACCAATCTACTCGGCCTTTGGTGTCGAACGTCAAAAATGAGCAAACTATGCAAACAGATCAACATTTATCCCCTCGATCGAGTGGTCGACGCCAACTCACCATCATATTGCTTATGGCTGCGTTTTCACTGGGGGGATCCTATCTCCTGTTTTTTTCTGTGCAAAGTGGATCCGGTTGGGGCACCACGAACAATGGCGCGTTTGTTGATCCGGCGGTTACCGTTGATCAACTGGGATGGGAAACTGATGATCAGCAGCGATTAGGCACGTCGGGACAGTGGTGGCTTTGGACAGTAGCTAGCCAATGCGCCGATAAATGTGTGCAAGCGTTGCAGAAACTCAGGGCCGCCCACATATTGTTAAATCGGGAAGCAAAGCGTGTACGTCGCGGCATAACAACGCAGGCCGACTTCGAGGTTCCTGAAGATCAACCCGATTTGCAGCGCATAATGACTTCCGCGGACCAGATGGCCGAAGGCATCTACATTGTCGACCCGAACGGTAACCTTGTCTTTTCCTACCCAATCGACATTAACCCAAAGCTACTGCTAGCGGATCTCAAACGATTATTGAAGGTTTCACAAATTGGTTAACACACAAATCAGAAGACTTGCCGGTTTCGGTGTTATTTTCGCGCTGCTAGTTGTGTCGGTTGGAGCCTACACGCGTCTTGCGGATGCGGGCCTTGGTTGCCCAGACTGGCCCGGCTGCTACGGTTTTCTGACCGTGCCGGATCAAATGGAAGAGATTACCTTGGCCGAAGAGCGGTATCCTGAGGCTCCAGTTGAATTTGTAAAAGCATGGTGGGAGATGGGGCATCGTTATATAGCGGGCGCACTGTTGCTGCTTGTTTTTACTATTTTGGCGTTGGCTTATCGAGGGCGTGAGGCCGAGGATACACCGCTAAAACTGTCGTCGGTATTAATGGTGGTCATTCTTTGTCAGGCAGCTTTCGGCGCCTGGACGGTAACGCTTAAGCTTTGGCCCCAAGTGGTAACGGGCCATCTGTTGGGCGGGTTCACCACGCTGAGCCTTATTTGGCTTCTTTATTTGAGACAAGGCGGGCTTTCCACGATGGTAAGTTCACTGCCGCAACCCAGCACACTCGCACGGGTCGCTTTTGCTGTAGTAGTCGCGCAAATTGTTTTGGGAGGGTGGGTTTCGTCTAACTATGCAGCGCTAGCTTGCTATGACTTTCCCAGCTGCGATGGAACCTACACACCACCTATGGATTTAGAGCAAGGCTTCAACGTTTTTCAAAGCGTTGGCCCAAACTACTTAGGCGGCATAATGACTAGTGAGGCGCGGACTGCTATTCATTGGGTTCATCGAATCGGTGCTATTGTTGTACTCTTTGTCGTGGGGGCGTTGATCGTGCAGGTTATGCGGCAGACGGCTATTGTTGGATATGCACTGTTGGCTGCGCTGGTTACACAGATAACATTAGGCATTCTCAACGTGGTTTGGGTGTTACCGCTACTTAATGCCACAGCGCACAACACCGTTGGCGCACTGTTGCTGCTGGTGCTAGTTACTATAAACTTCGCGCCCAGTCTGCGAACTGTGCGGTCGTAAGCTGACATCTACAGAAATATGAGTGAAGTAGCAGTGAGTGCGACTTGGCGCGACTACCTAGAATTATGTAAACCTCGCGTAGTGTTATTGATGCTGCTATGCGCGGTTGTGGGCATGTATCTGGCAACGCCTTACGCCGTGCCAATCGGTACGCTGTTTTTCGCTAGTCTCGGTATTGGTCTCGTAGCTGGCTCGGCCGCTGTGGTCAATCATGTTGCCGATCAGCACATAGACGCAAAGATGGCCCGTACTGAAAGTCGACCAGTTGCCACAGGTCTAATAACAAACCAGCAAGCCATCGCTTTCTCTGCAGTCACCGGAAGTCTCGGCATGGTGGTGCTTTGGTTCTTCGTTAACCCGCTCACCGCGTGGTTGAATCTGGCGTCTTGGGTGGGATACGGATTGATCTATACACTCTACCTGAAGCGAGCGACCCCGCAGAATATTGTGATTGGGGGGTTGTTTGGTGCAGCGCCGCCGTTATTCGGATGGACCGCTGTTACAAACAGTATAGATCCCGGCGGTTTGCTGCTCGTGCTAATTATCTTCGCTTGGACGCCACCGCACTTTTGGGCATTAGCGCTCGAGCGTAAGGAAGAATATGCAGACGTGGGTATGCCAATGTTACCGGTCACGCACGGTGAGGCGTTTACGAGATTGCATATACTGCTTTATACCATTTTGCTGGTGATAACCTCTGTTCTACCCTTCGTAATCGCCATGTCGGGTCCGCTGTATCTAGCAGGTGCTCTGGCCTTGGGCGCGGGATTTTTATATTGGGCAATCGTGCTAATGCGCAACAAAAATGAGAAAGCCCCGATGGAAACTTTTCGTTACTCCATCCTCTATCTTGGCGCATTGTTTTTGCTGCTATTGGTAGACCACTATTTATTTCTCGGAGTCAGTGCCAGCGCACCGATTCAAATGACGCCGCTGTCGGCTTAATCGATGAACACAATTAAAAGCACTGTCATGTTCTGCTTTGTTTTTATTGCCATCGTGCTGGTAATGTTTGTTATCAGCGTGCTGAGGGTGCCTCAACTGTCGGAGGAAGAAATGCGCAGTAAGGGTGTCTTTATTCTGCCTCGGCCAAGAGACATTGCAGCCTTTGAGCTGCAAGATCACACAGGCACAGTGTTTAACCGGGATAGTCTTAATGGCCAGTGGAGCTTCATCTTCTTTGGATTCGTCAACTGCCCAGATGTTTGTCCGACCAGTATGGCTGTGCTGGGTACGGTGGATCGCCAGCTACAGTCGAGTGACCCAGAACTGGCTGATCAATTTCAAGGAGTGTTGGTATCGGTGGATCCCGACCGAGATGGTCTTGAAAAACTAGCCAGCTATGCAACGGCGTTTTCTCCCAGGTTCCTTGGCGTCACTGGATCACGCGAAGCCCTTGTCGAGCTGACTACGCAAGTCAATGTAGCCTTCGCCAAAGTACCGATGTCTGCACAGCTCAGGCAGAGTGCTGGTGAGGGAGTCGCTGCAGAAAATGCATATACAGTCGATCACACTGGAAACATCGTCATTATTAATCCCATGGGTCATTACCACGGCTTCATCAAGTTGCCACACGATTCAGAGACTATTAGGCTGACGCTCCAAACGTTGTCTGCTCAGTTTTAACAAGCCATTGGCTGAGTGGGTTGATTGAGGGCTCGTCAGGGTTTTTTCAGCTCCCCCTAAAAGGGTACTTATGTCTGTGGTTGGCAGCATTCAAAACGAAAGTAATGCGATAACTTCGCCGCCCGAGCTGGAAGATTTTCTTCGAGTGCGTGAGCGCAGTACTTGGATTTGTAAACACCTCGAGAGAGAGGACTTTGGCGTCCAGCCAATGGCGGACGCCAGTCCGCCGAAGTGGCATTTGGCCCACACCACCTGGTTCTTTGAAACGTTTCTGGTCAGACCCTATTTGCCGTCCGCTGGTGTCTATCACCCGCAATTCGAGCACCTATTCAACTCATATTACAATGGCGTAGGAAAACCTTTTCCACGAGAGCAACGCGGCACCTTGTCACGCCCAACGGTTGCTCAGGTTTTTGATTATCGACGCCATGTTGACGAAGCCGTGATTGGCGCGATTGCAGCGGTGGATTCACCTCAAACCATGCAATCGTTGCAGCAAGTTTTGGAGTTGGGCATTCATCACGAGCAACAACACCAAGAACTTTTGCTTACCGATATAAAATATAACTTGGGCCACAATCCTCTCTATCCAGCGCTGGTGGAACCTAGCCCTGCCTTGGAAGCTCCGCAGGGGGATGTTTCGCCAGCCACATATCGCAGCTATGCGCCGGGTTTGATAGAAATCGGCGCTCAAAAGGGGTTCTGTTTTGACAACGAGTTGCCGCGCAACCCTGTCTATTTGACGCCCTACTCGTTAGCAGACCGGCTGGTTACAAATGCAGAGTTTGAGGCGTTTATTGACGATGGTGGTTATCAACGGCCTGAGCTTTGGCTGTCTGAGGCATGGGCAGAGCTGCAGCTGAAACCGCGCTACCATCCGCTCTATTGGCGCAGGCAAGACAGTGAATGGTTCGAATACCGATTAGATGGCTACCACCCCCTTGTTGATGACGCTCCGGTGGTTCACGTCAGCGGCTACGAAAGTGCTGCATTTGCGGCATGGTCGAATGCTCGCCTACCCACTGAATTTGAGTGGGAATATGCGGCAACACAGGAAGGACACATTCAAGGTAATTTCGCAGAAAGTAATATCATGCATCCACAGATCCGACGGTTGAAGAAAAGCCAGATGTTCGGTGATGTTTGGGAATGGACGAGCAGTAGTTATGGCCCCTATCCCGGATACCAGCCGCTGCCCGGTGTACTTGGCGAGTACAATGGCAAATTTATGAGCAGCCAATGGGTCCTACGAGGCGGTTCTTGTGCCACCCCGCAAAGCCATATTCGTGCAAGCTACCGCAACTTTTTTTACCCCAAAGATGCATGGCAGTTTGCGGGCATTCGGCTAGCGAAAACACTATGAGTGGGCAATCGCAGCAATTTGCTTTCCTTGACCTGCATCCGCAGCTTGATGATGTCTCCCTAGAAGTACGCGAGGGTTTGAGACAGCAGCAGAAGACGCTCGCACCGAAATTTTTTTATGACGAAAGGGGTTCAGGGCTCTTCGAAGCGATTACCGAACTGCCAGAGTATTACCCTACCCGCACCGAGCTAGGCCTCTTCGATGAATATTTGCCGGAGATTGCCGACCTTATTGGTCACGGTAGTTGCGTTATCGAGTACGGAAGCGGTTCTTCGCTGAAAATACGCAAACTTTTGCAAGCTTTGTCGCCGCAGGCCTATGTGCCCGTGGATATTTCTAAGGATTATCTTCTGAACAATGCTCGAGATTTAGCCAAAGATTTTCCCGCACTGGATGTTTTCCCGGTCTGCGCAGATTTTTCTCAGGCAATAAGCGTACCTTCACAAATCCGCGACCTACACCATGTCGGGTTTTTCCCCGGCTCTAGCATTGGCAATTTTGAGCCGTCTAAGGCGAAAGAGTTTCTCGGCCGCGTGGCAAAAACCTTAGGCAGTGGTGGACATCTGCTCATTGGCGTTGACTGCAAAAAAGACAGCGCCACTCTTGAGCTGGCCTATAACGATGCCGCAGGTGTTACTGCGGCCTTTAACCTGAACGCATTGGTTCATTTAAATCGCGTCTTAAGCTCAGACTTCGATCCTTCAGCTTTCGCACATGAGGCGCACTACAACTTTGAGCAGGGGTGTATCCAGATGTTTCTGCGCAGTCTCAAAAGCCAGCGGGTTTGTATCCAAGGAGAGGCCTTCACCTTTGCAGAGGACGAGCGAGTACATACAGAGAATTCATACAAGTATTTTCCAGACGAGTTTCTTGCGCTGGCTCGGGCGGCAGGCTTTGATTGCTATCATCATTGGCTCGACGCTGACGGGTACTTTGGCCTGTATTTGCTTGAGGCGCTCTGAAGAAGCACTAGTCAAAATCCCAGAGAATCCAACTGGGAACCAGCGCATCGGCGCGACGTAAGTCACGCGCGCCACTCGTGGGGTCTCGGGGTATAAGATCATAAGGTGCTTCAACGTTAGGAA
>CAJWZG010000178.1 GCA_913049565.1 uncultured Gammaproteobacteria bacterium | reverse complement strand
AGAAGGGCGCGCAAATTAACACTCAAACCTTTGTTTTTCAACTGGTTATAGCGCCGCTCAGCACGAGCCTGCGCTGAGGCATCAAGAAATATCTTGACCGGCGCATCTGGGAAAACCACGGTACCCATATCTCGACCGTCCGCGACCAAGCCGGGTGCCTTTCGAAACCCACGCTGCAGCGCGAGAATTGCCTCACGAACGGGTGGCAGAGCCGCGACTTTAGACGCGCTGTTGCCAGCGTCCTCAGTACGAATGTCGTGGCTAACATCAACCTCATTGACCAGCACTTGATCGTCCTTGAATGCAATATCCACCCGCTCAACAAGCGACACCAAGGCGCCGACATCGTCTAAACCGATGCCCTCGCGAGCACCAACCACAGCGATAATTCGATACAGCGCGCCACTATCCAGCAGGTGCCAGCCTTTGGTTTTGGCCACAACGCTGGCTACCGTTCCTTTACCTGCCCCACCCGGACCATCGATGGTGAGCACAGGAACATGACTAGGCCTCTTAGCTTCCATAAAAACTAGCCTTCGTTTTGTTGTGAGTCAGCAGACCGACGTTTTGCTGCTGCTGCGCGTATCAGCGCCAGCCCACGCGCTTCGTCACCGCTCTCGATCGCTTGTGCTAGCGTTTCGAGGCTTTGGCTGTAATCTGCGAGCGCGGCATTCAAAGCATTACGATTGAGCTGCATTATTCGCCACCACAGCTCTGGGCTCGCTGCTGCAATGCGGGTGAAATCGCGGAACCCGCCCCCGGTCAACGGCAGATGCTCGCCGGTAACTTGCTCCATAAAAGCAAAGGCCAAGAGATGCGGTAAATGACTGGTGACTGCAAGTGCCGCGTCGTGATCTTGCGGGCTCATACTAACGATGGTTGATCCCAACGCCTGCCAAAAATCTACGCAGGTTTGCTTTGCTTGCTCCGATGTTGTTGCCAGCGGCGTGATGACCAAAGTACAGGCCTCAAAAAGCCCAGCGTCAGCCGCCTGGGGCCCACTCTTTTCCGACCCGCTAATTGGGTGACAGGGCAAAAAGTGGGCCGGCACCGGACACCTGGTTTTGACCGCCTCGACGATAGGTTCTTTTACACTGCCAACGTCAAACATTGGAACGCTTCGATCTGCAAGCTTTACTACCCATTCGGCGACTAGATCACTGGGCACGCACAATGCGATCAGGTCTGCATTATCGGGAACATCAGCAGCGATACTGTCGATGAGGCCGTTGTTGAGTGCCCACTGGGCGGAGTCGGCATTGGCCTCGATTCCAACAACATGGTTTGCCGCACCCCGCTGCTTGACCGCTTTACCAATAGACCCGCCAATCAGCCCCACGCCGACGATGGCCAGCATCTGCAGTTTCACGATGCTGGCTCGGCCTTTTGATTGATAGCTTTCGCGCCCACCCTGGCCAGTACCGACAGAAAGCGCTCGTTCTCTGCTTCGAGCCCAATGCTCACCCGAACATGGTTAGGCAACCCGTATTCAGCTATCGCTCGAATAATCACGCCCTCTCGCAGCATGCGCTCAAACAGTTCGTTGCCGGGCTCGGCACAGTCAAAAGCCACAAAATTTCCCGCCGACGGAATATGCTCATACCCAAGCGCCGTCAGTCCTGTAATCATTTGCTTCATGCCAGCGCGATTCAAAGTCACGCTGTCGGCGACATAGTTGTCGTCCTCAAGTGCCGCCATGACGGCGGCCATCGCGAGGCTATTGACGTTGAAAGGTTGCCTTGCGCGATTGAGCAAGTCGGCGAAGAGCGCACTGGACGCGCTGTAGCCAAAACGAACTGCAGCCAATCCGTAAACTTTGGAGAACGTGCGCGTAACAATGAGTTTCGGAAACTGCGGCAGTAGGCTTACGCCATTGAGGTGGTCGTCGTCTTCTACGTATTCAAGGTAAGCCTCGTCGAGAACTACCCATACATGATCAGGTACCGCCTGCAGAAAGGGCAGTAGCTCGCTACCTGGAGTACGCGTACCCGTTGGATTGTTTGGGTTAGCAATGAACACCAGCCGGGTTTGGTCTGTCATCGCTTGCAACATGGCCGGCAAATCAGCACCGTAATTCTTCGCCGGTACGGTGATCAAATCACCGCCGCAACAAGTCACCGCAAGCCGGTAAACGACAAAGCTGTGTTCCGAGATGATCGCCTGAGCTCCGGGCTCGAGCACGACTCTGGCAATCAAATCCAATACGTCATTAGAGCCGTTGCCAAGCGTGAGCTGATTGGCCTCTAGGCCGATTTTCTCGGCCAGCAGTGCTTTTAACGCAAAGCCTCCACCGTCGGGGTAACGCGACAATTCGGTCGCCGCTTCGGCAATAGCTAACTGAACCTTTTCGCCGGGTCCGCGCGGATTTTCATTGCTGGCGAGTTTGACGATGTCATTGATTCCCAGCTCACGAGCCACTTCTTCCACGGGCTTCCCGGGCTTGTAAGGGCTCAATGCTGCTATGCGAGCGTTGATGGATGAGTTCTGCACGATTACTCCTGTGACGTTGCTTTTGGATAGGATCCCAGCACCCGCACTTCCAACGCGACATTGCTTACTTCCCGCAATGCGGCTTCCGCTTCAGACTGCGTTTCATGTCCGTCAAAATCGATAAAAAAGACGTATGACCAATCCCCAGAGCGTGCTGGTCGGGTTTCTATACGGGTTAGCCCGATATGGTTGGCTTCAAAAGGTGACAACACCCGCAACAGCGCGCCGGGTTCATTTTTCACAGACACTAATATCGACGTTTTGTCGTGGCCACTCGGCCCAACGTATTGCTTGCCTAAAACTAGGAAGCGCGTTTTGTTATTCGGGTTATCTTCTATACGCGTTGCCAGCAGACGCAAGTCATAGCGGTCGGCAGCCATTTCGCCTGCTACCGCCAGTAGATTTGGGTCGGCGGCCGCTTGCTTGGCGGCTTCGGCATTACTGGCCACGGCTGCGCGTGGCACCCCCGGATAATGTTGATCCAGCCAAGCTCGGCACTGAGCCAAACTTTGGGCGTGAGACACAATTCGGGTAATTGCTAATTCGGGGGCAGCACTTTTCGCTCGCATCAGAGCATGGTGAATCGATAGTTCAACCTCCGCACATACTCGCAGCGTTGTGTTCAGCAGACAATCAAGGGTGTGATTGACCATACCCTCGGTAGAGTTCTCCACCGGCACCACACCGTAGTTGCAGTCGCTGGATTCAACCTCGCGGAAGACTTCGTCTATCGATGCCATCGGAGACGTTTGCACAAAGTGTCCAAATTGCTTGACGGTAGCCGCTTCAGTATAGGTGCCTTCTGGCCCGAGGTAGGCAACGCTCATCGGCGTCTCCAAGCTCAAACAGCAAGCTGTAATCTCTCGAAACAGTGTTTCGATATCACCGTTAGATAATGGCCCTGAGTTTTGCTCGGTTAGCCGGCGCATGATTTGCGCCACTCGCTCGGGTCGGTAGAAGACCGTCGTTTCTTGATCCGCCAGCACGGGCTGACGCTCTTTCACTTTACCCACCTCGAGGGCACACTGAGCGCGTTCATTCAGCAGCCTGAGCAGTTGTTCGTCTAGCGAATCGATACGCTCCCGAAGGGGTTTTAGCTCATCATCATCCGCGCTCATTTTCGAATTCGCTCATGAAGTTTACTAATGCCTGCACCGATTCCATCGAAACCGCGTTGTAGATGCTCGCGCGCATACCGCCTACGCTGCGATGCCCCTTCAAATTGAACATACCCCTTGCTTCTGTCTGGGTTAAAAAATCGCTATCCAACGCGTCATCGGCCAGCGTAAAAGGCACATTCATGACGCTGCGGTCTGCCTTCGCCACAGGGGCGCTATAGAAGTTACTGGCATCAATCGCGTTATAAAGCAGATCGGCTTTGGCCTGATTTTGCGCGGCCATGCCATCCAAACCGCCATTGGCTTTAACCCATTTGAAGACCAACCCCGCCAGATACCAAGAGTAGGTTGGCGGCGTATTAGACATCGAGTCAGCATCGGCCTGCACTGCATAATCCAAGAAAGTCGGAGTAATCGAACGCGAACTACCGCATAGGTCTTTGCGCACAATAACCACAGTAAGGCCTGCGGGGCCAATATTCTTCTGTGCTCCCGCGTAAATGAGGCCGAAATCGTTCACGTTAACCGGGCGAGACAAGATGTCCGATGACATATCGGCCACCAGCGTTTTGTGCTTCGGAAAGTCCTTAAACTGCACACCGCCAATCGTTTCATTAGAACACACATGCAGCAATCTCGCGTTATCGCTCAATTGCCAATCTGAAACCGCCGGAATGTGGTCGTAGTTTGTCGCGCTGCTGGTTGCTGCCACATTGACGCCGCAATACTTGCCTGCCTCCTTGATCGCTTTCTTCGACCAAGCACCAGTATCGACAAAGTCGATGGTGTCGTCAGCACTTGTCAGGTTCATGGGAATTCCAGCGAATTGACCCGTTGCCCCGCCCTGCAAAAACAAAACGTGATAGTCGTCGGATATCGCAAAAAGATCACGAAGATCTTGTTCCGCTTCTTCCGCAATCGCCACAAACGTCTTGCTACGGTGGCTCATTTCCATCACCGACATGCCGCTGCCCTGAAAATCGAGCATTTCTTGTGCTGCTTGCGCCAACACTTCGGTTGGCAGCGCTGCGGGACCCGCAGAAAAATTATGAGTTCTCGCCATACGTTTAGTGCTCCAGTATCTGGCTAAGGACTTTATTCAGCAAAAGGCTTTTTTCACCAAAGGTTTTGCCTATTCCTCTGCAGCGCCGTCTTCTGAGGCATCCTGCAAATCGTCTTCTTGTTCTTCTATGCGGCTGACGCTGTTTAGCATCTCTTCATCGCGCAGCTTAATCAGTCTCACGCCTTGGGTGTTGCGGCCCAATACGGAAACCTCATCTCCCTTGGTGCGCACCAAAGTGCCCATATTGGAAATCAACATGAGTTCGTCGCCGTCGAAAATTTGCACGGCTCCCACTAAGGCCCCGTTTCGCTCACTGGTTTGCATCGCGATCACGCCTTGAGCGCCCCGGCCACGCAGCGGAAAATCGTCGAGGGCTGTGCGTTTGCCGTAGCCGTTTTCGCTAGCTGTGAGCAAATAGCCATCAGCAGCCGGAATGATTAGCGAAATAAGCGAATGCCCGACACCCAGTTTGATGCCTCGCACACCTTTAGCGCTACGCCCCATGGCGCGAACATCTGACTCTTTGAATCGGGTCGCCTTGCCGGAACTAGCGCATAGCAAAATGTCACGGCTGCCATTGGTGATTGCCGCACCCACCAAAGTATTGTCACCCTCCAAATCGAGAGCGATCAGACCACTGTTACGTGGCCGAGAAAACTGTTCCAACGGAGTTTTCTTAACCGTGCCGTTCGCTGTCGCCATAAAGACGAAATGATCCGAAGTGTACTCTTTGATTGGCAGCACGGCGGTGATGCGTTCTGCCGCATCCAACGGCAAGAGGTTCACCATCGGCCGCCCCTTGGCGCCCCGACTTCCTTGGGGAATCGCAAAAACGCGCAACCAGTAAACTTTACCCACGTTCGAGAAACACAGCAGCGTATCGTGAGAGTGGGCCACCACCATATGTTCCACAAAATCTTCATCTTTCACAGCGGTCGCCGCCTTGCCTCGGCCGCCACGCCGCTGAGCTTGATAAGTATCCAGCGGCTGGGTTTTCGCGTAACCCTGATGAGAAATTGTGACGACTAGGTCCTCTTCATTAATCAGATCTTCGTCGGACAAATCGAGCTGACTGCTGACGATATCGGTGCGGCGCTCGTCACCATAGCTGTTCCGTATTTCCTCCAGCTCGCCACGCACAACGGACATAAGACGCTCGTGAGAGCCCAAAATATCCAACAGGTCGGCGATTTCAT
>CAJWZG010000177.1 GCA_913049565.1 uncultured Gammaproteobacteria bacterium | reverse complement strand
CAGAATTTATTATCAGGAGTACCACGATGTTAAGTTGGGACGATTACGAAGAAGCACCAGCCAACGCGCAAGCGGATCAAGCCGTTATTGCCGATGCTGTGCAAAAACAAATGGCTGCAGAGGCTGTTGCTCAGAAGGAAGCAGCACAACAAGCTTCCGCTGAAGCTGCTCAGGCCGCCGCTGCAAAGCAAGCGGCTGAAGAACAGGCCGCACAACAGGCCGCCGCTGCCCAGCCATCTGCCGTTGCTGAAAAGCCTGTTGCCGCTGAGCCAGTAAGCACAGAGCGCGTGACAGTAGACCAAAAGGCCATGATTAACTGCCGGGCTGATCTGAATCAGCTAGTACCCTTCAAGTACGACTGGGCATGGCAGAAGTATTTGGATGGCTGCGCAAATCACTGGATGCCACAAGAAGTCAACATGACATCAGACATCGCGCTGTGGAAATCTGAAGACGGCTTGAGCGACGACGAACGCACTATCGTCAAGCGAAGCCTCGGCTTCTTTTCAACCGCTGATTCGCTAGTTGCCAACAATTTGGTGCTGGCGATCTATCGCTTGATCACCAACCCAGAGTGCCGCCAATATCTGCTACGTCAGGCATTTGAAGAAGCCATTCATACCCACGCTTATCAGTACTGCATCGAGTCACTGGGCATGGATGAAGGCGAAATCTTCAACATGTATCACGAGATTCCAACGGTTGCGGAAAAAGCCTCTTGGGCGCTGAAATACACCAAGGAAATCAACGACCCCGGTTTCAACACTGGCACAGCAGACACTGATAAGACCCTGCTGAAGAATCTGATCGCCTACTACTGCGTGCTTGAAGGTATCTTTTTCTACTGCGGGTTCACCCAGATACTGTCCATGGGCCGACGCAACAAGATGACGGGTACCTCAGAACAGTTCCAGTACATTCTGCGTGACGAGTCTATGCACGTGAATTTCGGTATCGACGTGATCAACCAGATTAAACTTGAAAATCCGCATTTGTGGGACGAAGAGATGCAGGCATCAGCCCGCGAGATGATCTTGGAAGGCACAACATTGGAAGTAGGCTACGCACGCGACACCATGCCGCGAGGTGTACTGGGTATGAACGCCAACATGATGGAAGAGTATCTGCAGTTCATCGCCAATCGCCGACTGGCACAGATTGGTTTGGCTGAGCAGTACCCTGGGGTGAAAAACCCATTCCCGTGGATGTCTGAAATCATGGATCTAAAGAAAGAGAAAAACTTTTTTGAAACCCGTGTGACTGACTATCAGACCGGTGGCGCGCTAACTTGGGACTAGATCTTTAGTAGCCATAGTAAAAAGCCCTCTTCACGAGGGCTTTTTTTTGCTTAAGCTTTGACTCTCAGCGCAACAGCAATGCGTCGACGACTTTGCTATGTTGGTGGTCTCTTTGCCTCAGGAGCCAAACGATGAGCCACACTCTGATCGTCAAAGCCTTGCTCGTTATATCGTTAGGAGTCATCAGTAGTCCAGCAGCTTTCGCTGAAAACTCACAAAGCTACCCAGTCGAAGGGCTCACCACAAAGGCCGAAATCATCGTCGATGAATACGGGGTGCCGCACATTTATGCCGACGACCACTACGACGTGTTCTTCGCACAAGGCTTCAACGCCGCCCGAGATCGCCTGTGGCAGATCGACTTATGGAAGCGCCGAGGTCTGGGCCAGCTTGCGGAAATTCTCGGCGAGCAGCATGTGGCTCAAGACAAAGCCGCACGGCTATTCGTTTATCGCGGCGATATGTACGCCGAGTGGCTAGCCTACGGCAACGATGCCAAGCGCATTACCGAATCGTTTACCGCCGGTATCAACGCCTTTATCGAGGTTGCCAACACGAATCCCGAGTTGATGCCGGTGGAGTTCGCCATGTTGGGCTACAAGCCCAGCCGCTGGAGCGCAGACGATGTGGTACGCATTCGCAGCAATGGCCTTTGGCGAAATGTGGTCACAGAGGTTTGGCGAGCAAAACTCGCCTGCCAAAACAAACTAGATCTCGCTGCCCAATGGCTCACATTAGAGCCCGCTTGGCAGACTGACACCCCAGCGGGGCTAGACCCCTGCGTGATACCCGACAACGTGTTGGACAACTATCTACTGGCTAAAGCCCCCGCAGATTTTAGCCAACAACCGGCCAAGGCCCAGATGGCACGCTTGCTCAAACGCGCAACTACACAAGCGCACAACCTAGATGTTGGCAGCAACAACTGGGTGGTTACCGGATCACGCACCACCACCGGCCGCCCGATTCTTGCAGATGACCCGCATCGCAGCCACGCAGTGCCATCGCTTCGATATGTCGCGCACCTGAACGGTCCCGGCATCAACGTCATCGGAGCGGGAGAACCCGCCTTGCCGGGCATCTCTATCGGCCACAACGATAAAATTGCTTTTGGACTGACGATTTTCCCGATCGATCAGGAAGACTTGTACGTTTACGAAAAGAAACGCGGGGGCTATGTCTATCGGGACACCGTCGAACCCTTTACTGAGATTACCGAATCCATCGTGGTGAAAGACCGCGAGAGTCAAAGCGTGACGCTGAGATTCACCCGTCACGGCCCCGTTGTTGCTGAGACCCAAAAACATGCCTTTGTCGTTCGCGCAGCGTGGCTAGAACCGGGGATGGCCCCTTACTTCGGCAGTATCGAATACATGCGGGTAGAGAACTGGCGAGAGTTTGTCGGCGCTCTGAATCGTTGGGGCGCGCCTTCCGAGAATCAGGTTTACGCCGATACAGATGGCAACATCGGATACAAGCCTGCGGGACGTTTTCCTAAGCGCGACAATTGGGACGGCCTGATGCCGGTACCCGGCGACGGCCGCTACGAGTGGGACGGCTATTTCGATATGGATGTGCTGCCGGAGGAGTACAACCCTGAGCGCGGTTTTAGCGGCACGGCAAATGCCATGAGCCTGGCCGAGGACTACCCTATTGACCGATACAAAGTGGGGTTCGAGTGGTCGGCCCCTTGGCGCTATAAACGGCTTTGGGAGTATCTGGACACACCGATAGCGCACAGCATGGACGATTCGCTGGCGCTGCAGCGCGACTATCACTCGGTGCTAGCCCGCCGCGTGCTGGCGTTACTGCCGAACCTTGCGCAAACCAACCCAGACACCGGCGGGCCGATGTTGGCGGGCTGGGATCAACGTTTGGAGGCAGACAGCGCGGCGGCAGCCCTGTGGAATGTTTGGTACTACCGTCACCTAAGCCCGGCCCTTGGCCGCCTGCTGACCCGTGGTGAAGAATTACCGCCTGGGGCGCTATCGACTCAAACGTCACTGGAACTGCTCGCCAGCGATGCAGGACAAGCACTTGCCATCACAAGCCTCCAAGACGCATGGGAGGCGACTGCTGAATTGCTGGGTAAGAATGCCGACCGATGGCAATGGGGCGACCTGCATCAGATGGTGTTCGAACACCCTTTACTGGCGCGCGCCAACGACACCTTAGCCCGGCGAATGCAGATTAAGGCCTATCCGCGAGGCGGCAGCGCCAACACCACGAACAATACTGGCTTTTACGATAAGACCTTTAACGTGCGCAGCGGCGCATCTTTCCGCATGGTGGTCGACGTGGGCAACTGGGACGATGCACGAATGACGAATGCACCCGGCCAGTCTGGCGATCCGCGATCAACGTTTTACGATAATTTGCTGGAAAACTGGGCAACCGAGGGGCATGTACCGATGTTGTTCTCGCGGCAGGCCGTTGAAAAAAGTGCCGTGATGACGATTACTCTGACCCCAAAAGAGTGATTTTCAGCACTAGGCCCGGCGAGGCAACTGCTGGCAGATCTCACGCAGCGCCTCGACAAAGGCTAGCGGCTGGTCGAGAAAGACATGGTGCTGGGCATCGGCAATTTCCCTAAACGGAAAGTCCTGTGGCACCAGTTGCTGCATGTATTCAAGGCTTTGGCGCGAATACAGCTCACTGTCGGCACCGAAAATCACGCCAAGCGGCACTGTTAGCAACTGGAAGTCTTCAGGCTGGCGATCCACCTCGGTTAGTGTCGTCAGCAGATCTTCGTCGAATTTCCAAGCCCATCCGCCGTCCATAGGCATCAATGAGTTACGCGCAATATATTGCAGAATGTATTCGTTTTCGCAGGGCTGGGGTGGCTGCAAGCGGAACCGCATCAGCGCACTCTCTTTATCAGGGTAAATTTTGCCTTGCATACCGCCCATCTTCGGGCGATCTGGAATCGGTTCGTCTGGATGACGTATGCCTGAATCAACAAGCACCAAGCCACCAAATTTTTCCGGATGGAGGTTGGCCGCTTTCACGGCCATGTAGCCGCCGAAACTGTGGGCGACAACAATAGCTTGATCGCCCAAGCTCGCATCTGCTATCACTGCCAAAATTTCTTGCGCATAGATTTTACTCGAATACTCATAGCGGTAATCCGAATCACCCATGCCCGTGAGATCCATGGCGGCGATTTGATACTGGTCGGTTAGCTGCGGGGCTATGAAGTCCCACCATCGAGAGTGGGCATTCATACCGTGAATCAGCAACATCCCGGGCTTGCCCGCAGAAGGGTAAAGACGATAGGCCACATCGCACTCGTCTACCTCAATGGTGCGACTCTCTGCCGGTGTGTCAATGGCTTTCCAGAACCAGTCTGGAATGCTCGATGTCTGTTCTTTATCCCAGCGTGCCATGGGTTCTCCGTCTCAATATTCCCCGAGTCCGGCTTCTATCCCCGCAATTAACGCTAGAGCGCGCCAAATCGCTTGAGATGGAAATCAGCATTACCGAACAACGTGTCGATGATCGTCAGCCGCTTGAAATAGTGGCCCACGTTCAGCTCTTCGGTCATGCCCATGCCGCCATGCAGTTGTACCGCATTTTGACCCACAAACTTACCCGACTTACCAATCTGTACCTTGAACGCACTGACCGCTTTCTGGGCTTCTGCGCCATAGCCTTCGTCCATGCGCATGGCTGCCATGAACATCAGTGACTTGGATTGCTCGTGTTCCATGAACATATCCACCATGCGGTGCTGTAACACCTGAAACTTACCGATCGCTTGGCCAAACTGTTCACGCTGACGACAGTACTCGACGGTTTCTTTATACAGTTTTTCCATGCAGCCTACGGCTTCCGAGCCTACGGCTAAAATGCCTTCGTCGATCACCTGCTCTAGTACTGCATAGCCCTTGCCAACCTCGCCCAGCACACTGTCAGCATCTACTCTGACGCCTTCCAACGTGACCTCTGATGCGCGGAACGCATCCACTGTCGGATAGTCACGCCGGGTTACGCCAGCAGCCTTGGCGTCAATCACGAATAACGTAATACCGTCTTGATCACGCTGCTCGCCGGAAGTGCGCGCACTCACAACCAGTAGCTGTGCGGCAGGACCGTTCAAGACCACTGCCTTATAACCGTCGAGCACGAAGCCGTCGCCCTCGGCCGTTGCTGTAGTGGTGATGTCTGCCAAATTAAAGCGTGCCTGAGGTTCTGCGTACGCCAGCGCCGCTTGAGTGCTGCCATCGATAATGCCCGGCAGCAGTTTGGTCTTTTGTGCCTCGCTGCCACCATGCTTGATCGCGCCACCTGCCAGCACGACGGTGGCAAGGTAAGGCTCGATCACCAAGCCGTGACCGAATTGCTCCATCATCAACGACGATTCGACCGCCCCGCCGCCGAATCCGCCGTCTGCCTCGCTAAAAGGCACACCTAGCCATCCCAGCTCTGCAAAGGTATTCCAATTGCCGGCATCGTAGCCGAGGTCTGAACCCGCATTTTTCTGGCGGTCATCAAAGCTATAGTCGTTCAGCACGAAGCGCTCAATGCTTTCGTGCAACATGGTTTGTTCTTCTGTGAAGGAAAAATCCATTCATCTACCCCTTT
>CAJWZG010000176.1 GCA_913049565.1 uncultured Gammaproteobacteria bacterium | reverse complement strand
ATCGTTTCTGGTGTCTAGATCTCGCAGAAGCTAAGCGGTCATTACCGCATCGCAGCGGTGGAAAATTTTCGCCGTGTTTGCCAACATCAAAAGAATAATCTCACACAATGGATTAATCGTCTTAGTGCCTGTTACCGCGAAAATTCTACTGACCATAATTGGCGGCGTTTGCGTCATATTAGGGTTTATCGGCCTGGCGATTCCACTGATGCCGGGCTTCCTATTTTTTGGGGTCGCCATTATCTGTCTGTCTGCGGCATCACCGAAATTTCACAGAAAATTAGCCGCCTACCCCGCAGTGGGGCAATTTCTGCAAGAACTAGACGCCAGCCAAGGTTTAGCGTTGAGAACTCGGATTTCTCGAGGAATAAAATCCGCTGGCCGCCTTCTGACAGGGTCGCATCGTGAATAACGTAAGCGCATCCCGAATTGCCGTGATGGGTGCTGTCGCCTATGACTTGATCGGTAAAACCGACGAGGTCTTCGACAGTTCAGGGCCGGGATTAAACTGTAAGGTTAGGGCTCAACAGGAATTCTTCGGTGGTTGCGCGGGCAATATCGTGTACGGATTGACGCAGCTTGGGTTGCGCAGCCTGCTCTTGTCCTGCGCAGGCCAAGAAGACTTTCGTCGCTATGCGCAGCACCTAGGACACGACTTGGCCGGTGTTCTGGCGGTGCAAGGGGCTTACTGCGCAAAAGCCAACATTATTACTGACCCTAATGGCGTTCAGTTTACGGCGTTCTCGCCGGGGCCAACTATTGCTGCCGAAGTCTGGTCGACACATCTGCTGGGCCAACCCATCGAGTCGATCGATATATTCGTTTGCGCCCCATTTCCGGAATCGTTGATGCAGCTTTCCCTTGCCGCAACCAAGTTACACAACGCCGAGATTTTGAATGTTTGGGTGCCCGGACAGTACGCCGACACCCTAACCGGTGAGCAACTGGCAGCCGCCCTGCCGCATTGTGATGTGCTGGTGGGTAATGCTCATGAAATAGCTCATATTCGCAAAGCTGCCGCAGAGAGTTTGCGAGGCCAAACCATTATCGAGACTGACGGCGCCCGCCCTGTCCGTGTAGTTTTGACTGACGGAAATCAACGCACCCTGCCAACACCCGTTGTGTCTCCTGCTGTAGACCCAACGGGCTGCGGCGATGCATTCGTCGCTGGCCTCATGCCGGCTTTGCTACGAGCCATTGACGATCATGGCTTGATGCATTGGGAGCGGAATATTAACACCATCCTGCGGGCCGGGACGGCGCAAGCCGCTCGCTGTCTTCGTCAACGAGGAGCTCAGACCTATGGCAGCTAGTAACCGCAGTACATTTCCGTATTCTTTGTTTGTGCCGCAAACGTGAGTATCTCGGACAATCTTGCATGGTTTAACGATCAACCCCGAGCACACCTTGGTCACGCGCCAACCCCATTGGAACCGTTGGATCGATTGAGCGAGGAATTGGCGGGGCCCCGTATCTGGCTGAAGCGCGACGATTGCACCGGCCTAGCCACGGGCGGCAACAAGACCCGCAAACTCGAATACTTGATGGCCCGTGCAACCGCCGAAGGCGCGAACTCTATACTGACCTATGGTGCAGTCCAGTCGAATCACGCACGCCAAACCGCCGCGGCCTGCGCCAAACTCGGTCTGCCCTGTCATTTATTGTTGAGCGAGCGCGTCGATTGGCCTTATGAAAGTTATACCCGCCAAGGCAATGTGTTACTCGACCGGCTTTTGGGTGCAAGTGTCCACATTTGCAGTATGGAGGCCGTGTCTGACGAACGTAGGCGGTTGCTCGCTGAATTGGCGGTGCAGGGCTATAGGGTTTACGAAATACCTGCGGGGGGTTCAAGTATTGTCGGTGCGCTTGGGTATGTGAGATGTGTGACAGAAATCACCCAGCAATGTACGGAGCTGGGCATCAAGAATGAGATGATCGTTCATGCGTCAGCCAGCGCGGGCACCCAATCTGGTTTGGTTTTCGCAAAGAGTTTGTTGGATCTAGATTGCCATATTCTGGGTATCAATGTGTTTCATCCAGACCCTCAAACTCTTAAAGACCGCATTCACAATCTCACTGCAGCGATGAAGCAAGAGTGGTTCATGCTGCATTTGCACAGACCATTTCAAATCGACGTGAACCACGCGTATTTGGGTGATGGCTACGGTCAACCTACTCCGGCTTGTCTTGCAGCCATTGATATGGCGGCCACCTTAGAAGGGGTGCTGTTTGATCCCGTGTATTCAGGCAAGGCTTTGGCAGCGCTAATTGATCAGATCAATCTGGGTAATCTCAGCCACTTGGCCGATGTGATTTTGATCCACACCGGAGGCGGCGCCAGCCTTAGCGCCTACATTGATGCATTCGATTAGAGCCCTGAGTCCTCTGCCAGCACGTCATGTGCGACTCTTTAGCCGACGAACATGCCGCCGTTGGGAAAGAGTGTTTGGCCATTAAAATAGCTCGATTCTTCGCTCGCCAAAAAGACCGCCGTACTCGCAATTTCTCCTGCCTGACCCATACGTTGCATCGGTGTCATTTGCATCACGGTTTCCATCCACTCTGGCGACTGCCGAATGTTTGCTGTCATCGGTGTTTCGATAAAGCCAGGCCCTATCGCATTCACTCGAATATCACTGGTGCTGTATTCCGTCGCTACGGTTTTCGTCAGCATGATCACGGCCGCTTTCGACACGCAATAATCTGATGCCCCGGGCAGTGGGCGCCGGCCCGCGATGGAGGCGATGTTCACGATACTGCCTTTGTTTTGTTTTGCGAGCATATGCGTGATGGCAATCTTATTCGTAAGCATTACGCCAGTGACATTGACCGCCATTACTTTTTCCCAGTCTTCAACGGTTCGGTTGTGGAACATCCGCTCCTCTGGGTCTTCTTCGATTTCGCTCACCTCACCACTGATGTAGCCAGAGGACGACACGCCTGCCGCTGCCAATACCGTGTCGACGCGTCCGTAGCGCGATACGACTTCGTCGAACAACGCTTGCTGGCTGCTCTGCAACGTCACATCAACTTGGATGAATTCTACCTCTGCGCCACCCGCTGACATTTCTTGAGCGGCGTTCGCGCCTCGATCCGCATTGATATCAGCGACGATGACACTGGCACCCTCTTGCGCATAACGCAGTGCACTCGCTCGACCTAGGCCGCTGATTCCGCCGGTAATAACCGCGATTTTTCCCGATAAAAGACCCATGTTTTCCCCCTCTTTACGCTCGCTTTGCTGTTGGCCTACTTTGCTGTTGGCCTAAATGCCCAATACTTTTCCGCTGATTTACTCGTCTCCGCCACCTGCGAGTGCGGTCGCAAGCCCGGGGTAGCGAGGCTGATCAATGTTAATCTGGTTAACAACTGTGTTACGCAAGTGAGCGGTCAACGCTGGTGTGTCAAGCGCAATATCGCCCTCTCGGAGTTTGGTGACTAACGCCCACCGCAACGCGACCAGATCGTTATCGGTCTTATCGAGTAGAGCCTGCAGGCGCCCGCGCTCTTCCGCCGCCAGAGGCAGGCCTAACGCCATCTCACGCTGTACGATATCCAGTGAGTTACCCGCAACTCGCGCCAAAAAATGTGTGCGCCCAACAGTTTCGCTCATGACCTGCTCGCGCAAAAAGTCAGCGACACTAGTCAGTAATTCATCAGCTCTGGGCATATCAACAAGGCCGCTGTTTTCTGTGGGCCCTGTGAGCACCACGGCGCCGGGAATCAGCAAGTTCACGCAATCCACCTGGCACTCAGAGGAGCGCCGCCCGATGCCCGGTCGCTCTACGCTTTGATCTGGGCCATTGCGATAGTGTTCTGCCATACCCAAGCAGCCGACAGCCCACCAAAACGACCCGAAGACTTGCCAGAATTTTACTGCTTCCGTATCTAAAGATTCGTTAGTAACTGATTGATAACCAGAAAAAAAATCTTTCTTTTGACCGAAGCCACCCACCGGCAGATGCGCTCGCCCAAAGCGCCACGAGTGGGTCAGCATCCAGCCTAAATCGCGCATCGGGTCGCCTATATGCGCTACTTCCCAATCGAGTACTGCAACGATGCCCTGAGCGTCTACCATGACGTTGCCGTTGCGATAGTCGTTGTGCACCAAACTTGGCGTGTACCGGGATGGCAGATTGTCGAGCAACCAGCGGGCAGTGAAGTCAATCATTGGCTGGGGCGTCTCGAAGTCCTGATAACGCTCCCAGGTTTGTCGGACATACTCCTCTGGACTCAGATGCTGCAAGTGCTGATCAAGCCCAGTCGCCTTTAAATCTATTGAGTGTATTCGGGCCAAGGTTTCACCAAACATGTAGGCGAGTTTAGGCCTGATCTCATCCAACTGCGGCGCCTTAACGATACGAGCACCCAAAGCCTCGCCTTCAAGCCACTGCATGATGAAGCCCGCTCCGATACCGTCCGAAGGCTGCAATATATGGTGGATATGAGGTTCGGGAACGCCATGACCGAGCGCTACCTCCATCAGTTTAGCCTCGGCTGCGAGACCGGGATGTTGGGCGGTAATTTCACCTTCTTCGCCGCCCGCCGCTCTGCGCATGGCCAGCACCTGCTCGCCCCTGGCGGTCTGTATTGTTATTCGATAGGTTTCTTGGCTTGCCCCGCCAGAAAGGCGCTCGAGTCTATTGAGGCCCGTACAGCCTTCGATCACCTGCGGTAACAATTGATCCAGCCTCTCTTCCATTACTGGTAGCGATGCATTCAACCGTTAGCTCTCTTTGACTGGCTCACGCACACCCTTGGGAGCACGCTGCCCCATAAACCCAAAGAGATATCCGGCCACTCGACGTATTTGAATTTCCTCTGCGCCTTCCGTAATGCGGTAACGGCGGTGATGCCGGTAGATGTGTTCAAACGGCTTGTGACGGCTATAACCAAGACCACCATGCACCTGCATCGCCCGATCTGCCGACTCGCAGCACAGCCGGTTTGCCCAGTAGTTACACATGGACACTTTATCGGATACCGAAAACGCTCCACTGGTATCCATTTGCCAAGCGGTTTTATGTATCAGCGCGCGTAGCATTTCACATTGGGTTTGCAGCTCTACCAAGGGGAACTGTATTCCTTGATTGGTTGCCAGCGGCTTACCAAAGGGAGCCCGTTCCTTGGCATATTGAATTGACTCGTTGATACAAAATTGCGCCGCTCCTAGCGAAGATGCTGCCTGGCGGATGCGGTTTTCATTGAAAAAGTGCTGCACGACGCCGAGCCCTCGTCCCTCACCGCCAAAAATAGAATCGTGAGGTACTCGCACATCCTTCATGCTGATCCTGCCGTGGTCGGTTGGCATGTTGAATGTCCAGAGCATTTCTTCAACCTTGAAACCCTCAACGTTTGTTGGTGTCAGAAACGCCGTAATGCCGTCTCCATCGCCGGCTTTGCCGCTGGTTCTGGCAAAAATCAGGTCATGTTTGGCTTTATGAATGCCAGTGTTCCAAGTCTTCGAACCGTTGATAACCCACTCGTCGCCGTCGCGAACAGCCGTTGTTTCCATATGCGTCGCGTCAGACCCGTGATCGGGTTCTGTAATACCGAAAGCGAATCCCGCGCGGCCTTCTGCCAGATCATCGATCCAGGCCGCTTTTTGCTCTTCAGTACCGTACTCAATCATCAACAATAGACCGACGTTGTTACCCACAATTGAGTGTTCGTTTTGCAAATCGTTGTGCAAACCCAAGCCCATGGTGGCGAAATGTTCGCGAATAATCGCCATACCAAGATTGGTTCCTTCCTGCCCGCCGTATTCTTTTGGCAGCGGATAGCGATAGTGTCCAGCGTCATCGGCTAGGCGTTTGGCTTTAACCAGCAACGCTTCCCACTCTTCGTTCGGCAACCCGCCACGTTCCCAGTCAGTCCGCGCATCCTCTC
>CAJWZG010000175.1 GCA_913049565.1 uncultured Gammaproteobacteria bacterium | reverse complement strand
CGGCTAAGTCTCTGGATGTATTGCTTGCCGCGATGAGCAGGTTGCGCTTAAGCCCTCGACCCGCTGCATTGAACTCAGCGTCCTAAAAAAATTTAAAATTGCTTAATAATCTCAGAGGTTAAGTTTAATGGTTTGTTTATCTGACTTTCATGAAGCTGAGGCCGAGCATCTGAGAATGCGTGCCACTCTTTGGGCAAATTGCGAGGTCCGCTATTGCTACAAGGCGCATTGATAGAGATGTGGCGGCTGACCTAAAAGGCGTTCTTAAGATCGAAAAAAAAGAGACATTACGCGGCACTTACAAGTCCAGAGGACGTTGGTCTCTTGATGGCCGCGATAGATGTGTACCGACGCACGCCCGTTGTCATGACAGCACTCAGAATAAGTCCACTCTTGCTGACAAGGCCTGGCGAAATCAGGCACATGGAGTGTTCCGACTTCGACTTTTCCGCCTTCATGTGGGAGATTGGTGGTAAGGGTTGAGCCTCCCGATTCGAGTGAATTGGTCAGCGCTTGAGCACTTTGATTACCTCTTCGACCCTGGCATCGAAGTCGTCGGTAGCGTCCAACGATTCTCGTACACAGGCCTTTAAATGAGTCTGCAGAATCTTCCCCTCAACCGTGGCCAGTGAATTTCGTACCGCCTTAATCTGATTCAATATGTCGATGCAGTATTTTTCGTCCTCAACCATTTTAGCGATGCCGCGCATTTGTCCTTCAATGCGTCGCAGGTTAGGCAGCAGGTGTGTATGACAGGGATGGCTCATCAGAAGATCACTCTTGGTACTAGGTAGGTAAAAATCGTCGCAAACGCAAAGATGCTGACGCTGACATAATACACCAGGCGAGCGCGTCGCCTCGACTGCAGGCAGGCGCGCCCCAGCTCAGGGTCAGCCGGGCAGGGTAGGTGCGCTGTTTTGTAGTGGGCAAAGCCAGCCAAGGCGATCGTGGTGAGGGCGGTGAGTGAGATTGTCAATTTGTATTGGGACATCACGATCAGAAATGGAAAGACGGTCAACAGACTGGCAAAACTAGCGCCAGCACCTAGCACCACAAACAGCGAGGGCAGCGCACAGCAAATCAGCGTCGATGAAGACGCAAATAGCGAAAAAAAATTGGCGGCTTTTTCGTTCATTGCTTGCTCAGCTACCTGGCCAGGCTCTGCTGACGTTCAAATGTTCAACATCTGCACGGCCGTCACATTCTGCCCGTTGGCGAGAATTTTACGGTCAATTTCTGCTCGATCAATGGGTTCCTGGGTGTCGAAGGCGATTAACACCTTGCCCTTGGCCAGGTCGACATCGACCTTGGTCACAGATTTATCGCGCTTGAAGGTTTTCTCTATACCCCGAGCACAAAAGTCGCACACCATACCCATAACGCTCACCACGGCCACCTGGCCGCCTTGCAAATCTGCCGTGAATTGTTTGATCTGATCTGGGTCGACGTCGATAGCGCTGCCATCGACGAATACGTCGGCTTGATGCATCGCCCGGTCGGCATTCTGATCGGCGATGACAACATAGGGAGTCGCGATCAAGATTATCAAGGTGGGCAGTTTCTTCATGTTATCTCCTTGGGTGTGAATTCTTAGAATCGATACATCAAATGAACATCCCACTGGGACCGGTCGCTGTAGCCAAATTCAGCAAAGCCGTTGCCTTTGAACAGTCGGAGCACGGGATAGGTTGACCAAGAGCCGAACAGAGTGTTCTTTTTGCTTTTGATCATGATCCAAGCATGTAGATCGCCGTAATCCCCGAGATAGGGAGCGATCCCAAATTGAACGAATTGTTCCTCAAAGTCGGTTTCATCATCGACCACGTGCCTGTAGCCAAAGCCGCTAAACAGCCGCCGAGTTTCCCAGTCGCCGTGCACGCCGTAAAAATAGTGATCGAGGTCAACAGGATCGACGCCAGATTGCAGGTAAAGACTACGCTGTGAGTCTTGCGTATTTTTGCGATCGAGCAAATAGGTTAATCGCAAATAGCTGTGCTCGTCGCCGTTATGTCTATTCTTGACTGCCTCGACGCCTACCGAATATTTGTAGGTTGGCGAGTAATGGTAATAGAAAGAGTGCTTGGCCCGATCAGAGAAGGCCATTATCGTGGATCCACCGGAATAGGAGACGGGCCGTGCTGCTAAGGCCGGAGACAATAAGCACAATATTGAAAAGATCATTCTCATACCCATGGGGGGTATCTTGGGCGCGTTGACATCGATGTCAAGCCCGTGCTGTTGATCCATTGCTAAACGCTCGATTAGACAGGCAAGAGAGGTTCTCAGATTGAAATATCCGATTATTGCGACGCTGGCATTTGTGCTCTTAGGTTGCACTCAGCCTAAGCTTGACGAACTACCGCTGTCCGAGATGGAAAATACCGGCGAGCCGAACCTGCATGTCGCTAGCGATGGCAGCGTTACCCTCACCTATCTTCAGCAGGCCCAGGGCGTGTCGACTTTGTATGTCCGCAGGCTGATTGAGGATCGGTGGTCTGAGCCAAAAAAAATTGCCAAAGGTGCGGATCTTTTGGTCAATTGGGCAGATTTTCCGACTCTGATTGAAAGAGATGATCGCCTAACCGCGCAATGGATGATTCGAAATCCTGCACCGGGCTTCGCCTATGATGTGTATACCGCTTCTTCAATCGATGACGGCGAAACTTGGTCGCCACCCCAGCGATTGCATGCCGACACCTCGGCAACCGAACATGGATTTGTCAGCCTCTATCAGGGCGCGAACGGCGTTGGCGCCTTTTGGCTGGATGGTCAGCGTTATTCCCAGGACGATGCTCCAGACGGCATGGAACTACGGCACAGGCTGATAGACCCTGTCGGACCTCAATCTGAGGATATTGTTGATGCCCTCGTCTGCGATTGCTGCCAAACCGATGTGGCCGTAATCGATGGTTCACCCTTGGTGGTATACCGGGATCGCAGTGAGGCTAACATACGCGACATATCGCTGGCCCGACAAGAAAACGGCGTTTGGGTGACGACACCCGTGGCTCAAGAAGGTTGGTATATCACTGGTTGCCCAGTGAACGGACCGGCAATCGCCGCAGCAAAGGGGGTTGTCGCTGTGGCATGGTTTACGGCAGTGCCGGTCAATTCTGTTCGGGTCGCGTTTTCGCTTGACGGTGGTCGAAGTTTTGAAGTGCCGGTAGAAGTAAGTCAGGAGAATCCTGTCGGGCGTGTGGATTTGGTGTTAGATGCGTCTGGGAATGCCCTGGTCAGTTGGCTGTCCACGCATCTGGAGGGCTTTGTCTACCGCAGGGTCCAACAAACCGGGGAGTTGGACGAAATCAATTTTGTCGCACCCATGGCATCTCATCGAAAAGCTGGTTTCCCGCGCATGGTGCAAAGCCATAATCGTTTACTCTTCGCTTGGACAGACAGCTCCGGTGAGAATCCGGTTGTTCGTGCAATGCGTTCTCTCTAATCCGACATCTATTTGACACCGTAAAATTTAAGCATTTGTCCAGGGGCGGCGGAGGCCTCAAGAAATAGCGCGGGGACTAAGGAAATGATGAGATATGAGCTATATGGTGGCGGTGGCGCGCATTGCAGAGACACTACCTCGCGCCCCGGAAGCTTCGCTTGACCGGGCCTTTTTGGCTCGTTTCGACGGCTCTAGGTGCCCTAAAGACTTCCGAACCAACAATTGCCGTTGGCCAACCGCCCCCAGAATTTTCGGCGTTAAACGATGATGGCTCGACATATCACCGTGGTGAAATGGATGGTGCCCCTTATTTGCTTAAATTTTTCCGAGGTCACTGGTGACCTTACTGTGTCGCCGAGCTTAAACGCTGGCAAGAGCTTCGGTCGGAGCTCCAGATTTCACTCAACATGATTGGCGCGTCACCGGGTTCCACTAAAGACGTATCGAAGGGCAGGGGAAAATATGGGCTGCAGGCTCGAATGCTGTCCGATCAGGACTTGGCAGCGACCGCTGCGCTTGGGTTAAGAAATGTGGGCACGAATATGCTTCCGCTTCCGTTGCCAGTACCAATGTCGATTTTAGTCAGTGACGAAGGGATCGTGCTTTGGATTTATCAAGCGGAGCGTTATACAGATCGCTCCGACGCAGGCGTCGTCAAGGCGGCTCTGGGTGCGCATCTGGGCAGCGCCTGACGGTCGAGCGAACGGTCTTGCGCTCATCCAGTTCCAGGGTGGAGCTGGGTAGTAGGGGCGCACAGTTGGTATTTCTCTTTGCACCAGGGGCCGATGTGTCTAAACTCACAAAGCTCGTCATGATCTAGGATGAATGAACAGTTGGAAATATCGGTCAAGTCGGCGCGATCGCACCCGATACGGAGCCGATGGCACAGCGCGTTCGTTAAAGGGGTAGCACCTTGGCTTGCGGCATTAGCCTTTATCAGTCCGGGAGCGAGTGCCGGGTCTTCCTATCCCTTTGTACCAGAAGCGTTTAACGTGCCTCCTGTGCTAGAAGCTGACACCTTTCGTTTGCGCATGCTGACGGTAAACGATGTGATCAAGGACTACGACGCTGTGATGAGCAGTGCCGCTCACATCCGCAGCGTATGGCCAGATTCCGGGTGGCCGGCGGGCCTCACTCTGGAGCAAAACCTCATTGATCTGGGTTGGCATCAGCGAGAATTTCAACGCCGCACTTCTTTTGCTTACACCGTCGTCAGTCTCGATGAGAGTCGTGTCGTAGGATGCGTTTACATTAACCCCACCCGAAAGGCGGGTTACGACGCTGAGGTCTTTCTTTGGACTCGACCGCCTGAACAGGTCTCAAACATCAGTCAGACGATGTTGAAGGAAACGGTGACCCAATGGCTGGCAGAGGAGTGGCCGTTTAACGCGCCCGCGTTCCCTGGAATTGATATCCCTTGGACTGATTGGGCTATGATCGCTGAATCCAAGCGTTAAGGAATGTCTCGGCACGACCAGTGGCTGGGGTATCCAACATGAAGCCGGAGAAACTCGGGCAACAAGACATTCGGCAAGATCTTACTGAGATCGTCGAGACCCATTTCACCTCGGTCTGGCAGCGACCCATAGCCGCTCATTCGACTGCTGCTTTCGATGCGGTTCGCGAGCAGGTTGAGGGTTCTTCCTTGCCGCTGATCATCGATTCCTGCTGTGGGACCGGCGACAGTACACGCTACTTGGCCACTGCGTTTGCGGATGCTTTCGTAATCGGAGTAGATAAATCAGCCCACCGGCTGGGGCGTCACCGTGGCAGCGAAGCCGAAAACTATGTCATGGTTCGGGCAGATGTTAATGATTTTTGGCGTCTGGCTGCTGAAGCGGCGTGGCAGCCTGTCAGACACTATTTGCTGTACCCCAATCCATACCCCAAGGCGTCACAAGTGCGTAAACGTTGGTATGCATCGTCAGCCTTTCCCTCGCTGATCAAGCTCGGCGGTTTGCTGACCGTTCGCACCAACTGGTCTCTATACGCAGAGGATTTTGCATGCGCGCTCAACGTTGCTGGTTTTAACGCCAGTCGTCGAGAAGTTAAAAATGAAGCGCCGATAACGGCCTTTGAGACCAAGTATCAAGAACGGGGCCATGACCTCTATGAGGTGGTCAGTGATTTGAATGATCTTGGCACTGGCGGAAAGTGAATGGGACGCTGGCCCGAGGTGATTGTTCTTGGATAGAGCGGTGCCCTGTGTCATCTTTTGGTTGGCGGGTTAACGCTGCTTGAACTCCAATCGGGCGTCCTGACAGCCAGTCTTTTATTCGTTGGAGCCATACCGTGAGTAATCCATCTCCGTTGATTGACGCGCCCTTGGGGCCCACGATGCTTAAGCTCGCGGTGCCGGGCGTTATCGGTACATTGCTGACCTCCCTGCCAGGTTTATTCGAGGCAGCATTTTTGAAAGAAGCCGGCGCTGAGGCACTTGCCGCTGCTGCGCTGGTATACCCATT
>CAJWZG010000174.1 GCA_913049565.1 uncultured Gammaproteobacteria bacterium | reverse complement strand
CGTTACCTCCATCGGGACCGCCGCGCTCTACGTATTTTTCGCGCCGAAAGCTCAGGCAACCGTTGCCGCCTTTGCCTGCCTGCACCCTAATGCTCGCTTCATCAATAAATTGCATGTGTCACCTTGAGGCGCCCGCATCAACAGTTTCTGATCCAACAGCGCATACAAAAAACCCCGCAGTAGCGGGGTTTATCTATTCCTTGTAGCCGCCCTACCTCGGCGCTGTGCACCTATATAATGCTCAGGCAACCGGCACAACGTTGATGGTTTTGCGCCGAAGATGCCCTTTTATGGTGAACTGCACCTGGCCATCGGCTTTGGCAAACAACGTGTGATCCCGACCACAGCCAACGTTTTCACCGGGGTGGAATTTTGTGCCACGCTGGCGCACTAATATATTGCCAGCAATGACTTGCTGCCCGCCAAACTTCTTCACGCCCAGTCGTTTTGATTCTGAATCGCGACCGTTTCGTGTACTACCACCTGCTTTTTTATGTGCCATGAGTTTTTCTTCTCACCCAGTTTGTTTCGCTGCTGTCTTTACGCTACTCGTTTGGTGTTAATCTATGCCGATCAGGGCTAACCTCGTCGCGTTGACGTCAATACTTTAAGCCGATATGCCTGTAATTTTCACTTCCGTGAACCATTGACGGTGGCCTTGGCGACGCAGAAAGTCCTTACGACGCTTAAATTTGATGATGCGTACTTTCTTCGCGCGATCCGTGCGTACCACTTCCCCGACCACTTTGCCTGTCTCAACATAGGGCGCCCCTACATTGACATCATCGCCATTTGCTACCAAGAGTACTTTGTCAAAAACGACTTCTTCACCCGCCTCTGCCGTGAGCAGCTCCAGCTTGACCACGTCGCCTTCGCTTACGCGGTGTTGCTTACCGCCACTTTGAAATACTGCAAACATCTTCTTCTCCAGACAGAGCCTTCACGCACTGTCTATAAATCTTTCTCGCACCGTCAACCTGTCTTCGATTCGTGCTTCGTCTTGCGTTTCCTACCCAGTGTTCCTATGCCATGTTCTTGGGTACCAGTTTTGGGTAGTAGTCCTCGACACTAAAGACTTTGCGAGCAGCTATTTCTTCTTGCCCTTTTCGACGAGGCGCAAATTCTACGGGTAGACCACTACGATTACAACGTGCCCATGCGAATTGTTACAGCACAGATAGACCTTGAGCAGATTTACTTGGCGGCTTCAAAGACAAAATCTTGGAACCCTTGCTCTGCCGATTCAGAAATTTGATCAAAATACTGAGACCCCTTCAGGTGACCCAAGAATTGCCGCGGTTTGCCCGGAATATTGGCGCCCAGATACCATGAATTAGTTTTGGGGTACAGCGTGCGCTCCGCGATGCTTTGTATTTGGCTATCCCATGCATCTTCGGCCGCTTCAGTTGTTTCAATTGTCCCGTAGCCATGCGCTGCTAGGTGACGTATGCACTTCCCTACCCACTGCACTTGCAGCTCAGCACCTAGCGGCATAGAGAAAAATACTCCTGGCGAGCCGGGGCCTTGAATCATGAACAAATTTGGAAATCCTGCGACGCTAATACCAAAGTGCGTATCAAAACGATTATTCCATTTGTCTTCTAGTCTAACCCCATCGCGACCCTTGGGATTGAGATTCAACATCGACCCGCTTACTGCGTCATAGCCGGTTGCCAGTACCAAAATATCTATCCTGTGTTCTGCGTTTGCTGTTCGCACACCCGATGAGGTAAACGACTGGATGGGATCTGACCGCAAGTCGACCAAATCCACATTCTTACGGTTATAGGTCTCGAAATAGCCGTTGTCTAAAATCATGCGCTTAGTGCCGATATGGTAACTTGGCATCAGTTTTTCGGCGGTCTCAGGATCCTCTACAGCTGCACGAATCTTGTCCCGAACAAAATCGGAAATCTCTTCGTTAAGCGTAGGATCAACAACCGCACCGACAAAGCTATTAATCAATAAGTTAATGCCGCCAAGCTGCCACATTTCGTCGAAGCGTCGATGTCGCTCGGCGGAGGTCGCGTCTGTATAGCGCAACTTTGTCGTTGCAAACGGCCACCCACCACGCCTGCGCATTGATCGGCGATGGTTTTCCCAGTCGCGTTGATATTCTTCGCTGTCCGCGTCTGTCATCGTCTTGTTGCGCGCTGGCAGTGCGTATTGGGGCGTGCGCTGAAACACCGTAACGTGAGCTGCCTTGCGCGCGATCTCTGGTATTGCCTGAATGCCTGACGAACCAGTGCCTATGACGCCGACACGCTTGCCAGCAAAAGCCACGGACTCGTGAGGCCAACGTCCAGTGTGGTAGCACTCACCATCAAAGTCATCGATGCCCGGGTAATCGGGTTTGTGAGCCACAAACAAAGCCCCAACGGCGCAGATCAGATACCGTGCAGAAAATTCCTCACCTTTTTGGGTTGTTACGATCCAGCGCTGCTCAGCTGCATCGTATTGAGAATCCTCAACCCATGTTTCGAATTGAATGCTGCGGCATAAATCAAATCGATCTGCCACATGTTCCAAATAAGCCCTAACTTGCTCGCTCGTGCTTTGAGTTTCACTCCAACGCCACTCGTCTGCGAGCTCTTGGGAAAATGTGTACGCATAGAAGGGACTGCTCGGTGCGTCGACGCGTGCGCCCGGATAGCGGTTGTACCACCATGTCCCCCCTACACCGCTGGCTCCGTCAAAGGCGAGAACATTAAGCCCTAACTCATCTCTCAGGTGGTGTATTGCATAAAGCCCACTCACGCCCGCGCCAATGACGATCACATCAAGTGAGCTTTCGGGCACGCAGCGTTTTGAAATTGTCATAGTGAAACCCGATCGTTGCAGTGGCTTGGCAAATTACCACACAGAAATCGAAGATTCGCTAAAGCTAAACCGACCCTGCGGCTGGTGTCATACTAGCCGAGCAAATTTGCAACGACTAACATCGACGATCTGGTTATACTTTTCCGCCTCAGTCGGCCATCGAAACAACAAATAATGGCTTACACTCAGTTGAGGGCGTTTAGTTTACCTCGCGATAACACGGTCACACATTCATGCATCTTTTAGCACCCCAAGCAAAGTGCAAAAACTGGCAGCGATTGCGTTTATGACAGCATCTAATAGCAACACTGTGTTTGCCCATACTGAAGCATCGACAAGCGACGCGCTGTCGGAAATCTATCAACTGGTGGCTGAAGATTTTGCGCATGTGAATAACCTGATTCCGAGGCAACTCACGTCGGATGTGGAGATGGTCGAAGATATCGGTCGCTACATCGTCGAGAGCGGAGGTAAGCGTTTGCGTCCCATGCTGGTGCTGCTTAGCTGCCAAGCTTTGGGTTATCAGGGCAATGGACATATCAAGCTCGCTGCCATCATCGAATTTTTGCACACTGCGACACTGCTGCACGATGACGTTGTAGACCACTCCTCGCTGCGTCGCGGCAGAGCAACGGCCAACGATAAATGGGGCAATGCCCCCAGTGTCCTTGTGGGCGATTTCCTTTACTCGCGAGCTTTTCAGCTAATGGTTGAACTGGCTGACCTGGACATTATGGCGATACTGGCCAAGGCGACCAACACCATCGCGGAAGGCGAGGTGATGCAACTGGCCAATATTGGCAACTGCGAAATGGATGAAGCCGATTACCGAGAGGTTATTCGCTGCAAAACTGCGCTGTTATTCGAGGCGGCATCCTGCACCGGTGCGTTGCTCGCCGCTAGCTCTGGTACACAAGAAGAGATCACGGCGCTACGGCACTTTGGGCTGCACTTTGGAATGGCCTACCAGCTGATTGATGACTGGCTCGACTACGCTGGCGATACTCATACTATGGGCAAGAACGTTGGCGACGATCTGGCCGAAGGCAAGCTGACGCTGCCTTTAATTCAAGCGCTAAAAACTGCCCCTGAAGGCCATAGAGCGTTGATCCGCCAAGCGATTAGCGACCGATCTTGTGAACGAATCGAAGACATTTCTCGGATTGTTAAAGATTGCGGTGCTCTTGACTACACCCGAGAAAGAGCAGTCAGGGAAGGCAACCTAGCCATCGAGCAGCTAGAAATTTTGCGCGGCAGCCCTTACCAGCATGCGATGAGAAAACTGGCCGACTACTCCCTATCGCGCCTAACTTGATGAGCCAACATCTGTCACCCATACACAGGCGGACTAACCATCGATGACACCCGGTATCGAAGACTTTTGGTTCATACCGCTGGGTGGCTGTGGCGAAATTGGAATGAACCTAAATTTATTTGGCCATGACGGTCGCTGGCTGATGGTGGATTGCGGCGTTACTTTCGAAGAGACCGCGAACGGCAACGAAGTTCAAATGCCGGATCCTCAGTTTATCGTCGACCGAGCGGATAGTTTGGTTGGTATCGTTGCCACCCACGCACACATGGATCACATCGGAGCACTACCTTACCTCGCAGATCAGCTTAAATGCCCGATTTACACCACTGCGTTTACTGCCGCAGTGCTGAGACCGAAGCTAAGGGAGGCCAGTTGCAACGCCTTGGTCAGGGTAATCGACCCGCAAAGCAGCCTGACTCTAGGGCCATTCAGCTTGCACTGGCTGCCAATCACGCATTCAACCCCAGAAACTCATGGCTTGCTTATTGAAACCGGTGCTTGCCGAGTCGTGCATACCGCCGACTGGAAAATCGATTCGCGGCCAGTTGTCGGGGCTAGCTTTGATCAACCACTTTGGCAAGCCTTGGCTGATAAACCCATCGATGCCGTCGTCTGTGACTCCACCAACGCCCTCAATTCAGGCCATTCGTTATCTGAGGGCGACCTGTACGAAGGACTCTTGGAACTCGTCTCCAACAGCCAGGGGCGGGTGGCGATAGGCTGCTTTGCAAGCAACATCGCAAGACTCCAAACTTTGGGGCAGGTGGCTAACGAAAGTGGCCGATATTTGTGTTTACTCGGCCGCTCCCTGATCGCGATGGCCGCGGCTGCTAAGTCCTGTGGCTATTTAGCGGAGGACTTCAACCCAATCCCGCCAAACGACCTGGGATACCTACCACCGAAGGAAGTCATGATTTTGGCCACTGGAAGTCAGGGAGAGCCTGGCGCGGCGCTAACCCGCTTGGCGACCAACAGGCACCCATCACTAGAGTTAACGGAGGGCGACCGAGTTATTTTCAGCGCTAAAGCAATCCCCGGTAATGAACAGCGGATCGCTGCTATGGAGGCTAATTTCCTTGCAACAGGGATTGATATCATCCACTCAGACCAAAGCAATCTACCACTGCACGCTTCAGGCCACCCCAATGCTGACGAGCTAACGCATATGTACCGTTGGCTAGCGCCAAAACTTGCTATACCGGTACACGGTGAAAAACAGCATATGCAGAAAAATGCGCGATTAGCGAAAGCCAGTGGCGTTGAACGCCAACTAGTCGGGCAGAATGGCGACTTGTTTCGGATCGCGCCGATGCCAAGTGTGATGCGCTCGGCGGTCCCTGTCGGTCGGCTCGTCGATGACCGAGGCCAGTTGAAGCGGGTATAGCCGGTTTATCTATTTGCCAACGAGTTGGGCGCTAACCGAATTCTTTTGTCTGCTTTCGGCAATATCTTCTGGGCAGGCGAACAGAGCTTTATCACTCGCACCAACCTCAAGGCCTTCGCTTTTCATAATGCAACTGAAGACGGACAAAACGGGAATCATCGCAAACGCTGATATCAGCATGCCCAAGGCTTCGAGCATCATGCCCCCGCGATACCACTGGTCATTAAAGTGGTCTACGATCCGAAAAAAAGCAGCAAAGAAAAAGAACATAGCAATGACGGTTGCCACCGCGAATGCTCGCGCCCACTGAAAACTGATCTCTGACCTGACACTGGCAAGTGCTAGCAGCGCGCCCCCCAAGTAGATAGCAGTTAAGACAGGTGTCTTGGGGATAAACACGTGCAAGATGGCCAAAACCAGTA
>CAJWZG010000173.1 GCA_913049565.1 uncultured Gammaproteobacteria bacterium | reverse complement strand
GGCGCGCTGTTGCACCGGGCGATAAAGTAAGCTCTAGGCTGCCTGTTGATAAAAAGTGGCTAGCGGAACAAAGAGCAAACGAACAGCCTTGAAATAAGTGAAGGCCTTTAAGGAAACTCTGGCAGGGTCAACTCCGGTAGTCCTCATATATTTCTTGCAACCACTGAGCAGGCCAGTATTTACGATGCTTAGCATATAGACCCGCTATATCTAACGCGTGGTTGTAGCCCTCGCCCTCTGGGTGCATAACTATAAGATTCTCGAATGCCTCACGGATGGCCTGTTCTGGGTAATCAGGTGCTGACGATTGCAGCAGCTCTTGCCAGATCGTAATCACCTCGTTCGGCTGTGTTGCGCTGATGCGGGCAATCCACTCAAGCAAGTAGTGTCCATTGTAATTATCTCCGGCAAACTGAGTTAGCTCTAGAATGAGCTTGCGATTAGAGTCATCCACTTCCGTTATGAAACCAGCCCAAGTCAATAGTGCCGACGCGAGCCTGCGACCTGCGAAGTCTTTGGTATCAATTACTTCTCGCAATTTTGGCCAAAGCCGCATTACTTTGTCTTCGAGGTTCGCTAAGTCAGTTTGCTCGCGATGCAATCTTACGAACCGAATAACCTCGTCTAGCTCATTGCGCCGTGCTCTGGTAAGTATTTGTCGGATTAGGCCATCCTCTGTCTCTAGACTTTCATAACCGCAAAGATAAGCGATGACACCATTCTCAATAACCTTTTCCACCACCCGCTCTTGCGGCACCTTTTCATCAAGTGCTCGAATAAAGTGCCCATTCTTCCGCAGATGGTCATAGAGCTCTTGATTAAAGGATGCGCTATAAGCAAAGGCCTGCATTGCACAACGCCATTTTATATCGTCTCGGTCGTCGAAGATTTTAGCAAGATTGTCTGAAACCCAAGCCGCCGACATATAGCGAAAGTTCGGCAGATAATCGACCACCAGTGTAATGAACTCGTACTCCTCCACGTAAGAATTTTTTAAACGACAAGCGGCATCTTTTATCTGACAAAGCGTATATGCGGACAGCGTAAGCAGAAGGGTTATTAACCAGCGCTAACTCGATAGGAAACCGTCCTAAGATGGCTTCGACTTCTGAACGCCGAAAATTTAACGCCCATCTGAAAGGAGACCGAGCCGCAGCCGATCAAAAGCATTTTCGGCTCGTCTTGGGCCTAAACATTGCCTTATGATCAGATCCTGTTGATTGCGCTTGCGCGTCAACTCATTCATGTAAGCTCATGCGCTTAGACGCGCTGTTTCGGTCTAATGCTCGGCGTTTTCGTTTTTTCATTAATCCGGATTCTCTGTCTTGTTCCAGCAAGTTCAGGCCGGTTGCTCTAAGGCTTTTTATGCTAAGTTCTGTTGATCGTTTCTTTGGTTTGTCGGCAAACGGCACCAACTTCTCTCGTGAGGTCACTGCCGGCCTCACTACTTTTTTGGCCATGGCCTACATCACGGTAGTGAACCCCTTAATTCTGTCCGATGCGGGCATGGACTTTGACGCAGTATTCGTTGCCACCTGCTGCGCTGCGGCCTTTGGTTCCTTGGTCATGGGCTTGCTCGCGAATTACCCCATCGGTCTGGCTCCGGGCATGGGTCAGAACGCGTTCTTTACTTACGCTGTGGTCGTCGGCTCTGGGCATCCTTGGCAGACGGCCTTAGGCGCGGTGTTTCTCTCCGGTATTTTATTTGTTGTGATCAGCCTGCTGCCTATTCGGGCCTGGTTGATAAACTCAATTCCGCGCAATCTGAAACTCGGCATGGCTGCGGGCATTGGCTTCTTTCTCGCATTTATCGCGATGAAGAACGCCGGCATCATCGAGGCCAATGCTGCAACCCTCGTGACTCTGGGGAACCTCATCACCTTTGGGCCGCTGATGGCTTTTGCCGGCTTTTTTGCCATCACCGCCATGGCCGCGACAGGCTATCGTAGCGCCGTGATACTGGGCATGGTGCTGGTATCGGTGATTGGCTGGATAACAGGGCAAGCGGACTTTATTGGAGTAATTTCGGCGCCACCCTCCGCCGCACCGGTATTTATGCAGCTGGACATCGCCGCAGCACTGGATATTTCGATGCTCAGTGTTGTCCTGACTCTGTTACTGGTGGATGTTTTCGATACCGCTGGAACACTTGTCGGAGTCGCTACCCGGGGCAAAATGATGGACGAGGCCGGTCGCTTGCCGCGCCTTGGTCGCGCCTTGGTGGCAGACTCCAGCGCCACAGCTGTGGGGGCCCTGTTCGGTACCTCTTCAACTACGTCGTTTATTGAGAGTGCAGCAGGGGTCGAGAGCGGCGGTCGTACTGGGCTCAGCGCTGTGGTTATTGCTATCGCCTTTCTGCTTTGTCTAGTCCTTGCACCGTTGGCTCAGAGCATTCCCGGCTACGCAGCCGCGGCCGCGCTGTTGTTCGTATCCGCCTCTATGGCACAAAGTTTGGTTGACGTTGACTGGCCAGACATAACCGAGTCCACCCCGGCGATTATTACTGCCTTGGTTATGCCGCTGAGTTTTTCTGTGGCCAACGGCATCGGTGTGGGCTTTATCAGTTATGTGGTCATCAAGCTGCTTGCAGGACGGGTCAAAGAAGTGCCTGCCGCAGTACTGTTAGTCGCTCTGGTATTCGCCGCTAAATTCGTATTTTTATAAAGCAAAAAAAGCGGCCCGATCGGGCCGCTTTTTAACGCTTCAAGCACGACTGCTTAGAAGGTGTACTGAACCTTCGCTAAGAAGTGTCGTGGCAACTCTGGCAAGACGATATTACTGCCAAAGAGATTGGGGAAGTTAGAACGGAAGTAGCGCTCATCCGTTAGGTTCTTACCCGTTAGCGATACATTCCAAGATTCAGATTCCCAACCAAGGGTCATATTCAGCAGCGTATACGCTGGCAGAATAATGCTATTGGAGAACCCTGACGGCGCCGATTCTACATCGGTCACGCTGGCACTGAGTGTAAGGCCATTTTCAAACAGGTACGTACCGTACGCTGAGAAAATGTTTTCTGGCATCCCAGCTCGACGACCGCCGCTGGCCGCGACGTTCACCGGACCACCAATCTGGCCACCGAAGACTAGGTGTGGCGGAACCAAAGGCAGGTCGTCGCCACCGTAAAAGCTGAAACGATTGCCATCGGCCACACTGCTTAAGTTGATGGCTTCGACGTTGGTATAGGTCGCGCCTACAAACAACGCGTCGTTAACAGCCCAGCGCACTTCAAACTCTGTGCCCTTGGTTCGCACAGCTTGGTTAGTCACGATCGATTGGGCAGAGAAGTCTGTGCGCTCTTGCTCATAGCGCGACAACGAGAAATACAGGCGGTCGTCTTCCAGCAATTCGCCTTTAACACCAAACTCAGTCAGTTCAGAGGCATCGAAAGCACCCCCAGAGGCCACGTTGCTCACGGTCAACTCAGCGCCCTGACCGGCGATTACTGTTGCCTGTTCGGACACAGTGACGTACGGGATAATGCCGGAATCAGCCACATCATAAGATACGCTCACTGTCCAAGAGGTACCCGACACTTCATTGTCCGCCGCAACGTCAATACAGCTGCCATCGGTACAGAAGTTATTGGAGCTCGCCAACAACAACTTATCCACCGGCTGACGGCTTTCCATATCTATGCTGTCGTAGCGTGCGCCCAACAGGACCGACACACCATTTTCCCAACTTAGGTCCGTTAGAAACGCCAACCCTAAATCGGTGTATTCACCAATGTAGTACTCGGTGTAGTCATCATCGATGCGCGTGGCCAGTAAACGGGCATCGAGCGCAGTGCTCGGGCCAGTGAGATCACGGCGATGGAAATATTCATTGGTGTAATCGTCACCATGCTCGAAGTTGGTGTAGCGCAATGATGGCGAAAGTTGGACTGACGCAACAAGGCTATCAAAGATAAATGATTTGGCTAAGATCAACTTCTCTTCAAAGACATAGGTTTCGTGAAACTGGGAAAAGCCGTAGGCGTTTTCATTCAGGTTCTCATAGGACTCATAGAACATTTGATTGGTCAATTCCCAACCTGAATCCATGTCGACGATCACATCTAAGTACAGCGTGCTGACTTCGTTGGTCAGCCGGTCATCTGCGGCAATCAAGGTAACTGAAGGGTCTAGCTTAGCGCTGCCTACATTAGTCAACGCCATCAGGTCCGTATCAAAGAAACCGCTGATGTCGTCATAAGTCAGTGGCGAGATTGCGGTCAAACCACCTGTTCCCCCTGTCCAAAATGCAAATGGGTTGAGGTCAGTGAAACCGTCGCCCGTGACATCAAATTCCTGATGCGAAATCTTGCCATCGCCATCGGTATCCAGCGGTGTTGGCGAACCAGTTATATAGGTACCGTTATCGATCAACTCTTGGGTAATACGGTTCCAGCCCGCATTTTGTGCCCCTGAATAGTCATGGTACATACCACCGAACTGCAATTGCACTTTGTCACTCAAATCGAGATCGAAACTCGCTTGTAATAACGACTGCTCAACGCCAGGCGCATTGGTATAGAAGCTATCAGAGTTTTCTAACTCGCCGTACAGGTAGAAACCCATTGGCTTGCCAGCTAATTCAGCAGGACCTCCCACTTCAGCGGTCAGTACGCTCTTGTTCCAACTGCCAGTGGTGTAGGCGATGGCACCCACGTTTTCAGCAATGTACGCGCCCGTTTCTTCGATACGTGCCGACTTGGGATTAAAGTTTAGATAGCCACCAATCTTCGACGGACCGTAAATCGGCGATGCCGGCCCACGGACGATGTCGACGCGGTCCGATGCGCCAATAGGCGTCGGGTAGTTACCGGGATTGTCTAGGCGACGGATTCCTCGAAAATAAGTCTCACCGGGTGTACCGCGGACATCCAAGCCGCCAGCCACACCAAAGAACGACTGTGTAAAGGACCCAGGTGATACCGTGATCAGCTCGTCAATGTCTTGCATGTTCATGCGGTCCATCAGTTCTTCACTCACCGTTGATACACTACGCGGCGTTTCCAAAATGGATTTGTTAAAACCAAATATGGATTCCACATTTTCGCCGGGCAAACTGTTCAGATCGCCCGTAACAACGACTTCTTCAATAACGCCTTCTTCTGCCTGCGCAGTCTCCGCTTGAGTCCAGGTGACTGGCGCCATAGCGACAATCAATGCAGCAATCGAAACGCCATAAGCGCAAAGATGCCGTGACTTTGAAAAATGCATGCCTTCCCCTTGTATTGAGTTAAGTGGGTTTAGATATGGTTACTACTGTTTTTTTTATTATGCGTTCGCACTGCAGATTGATGCTCGGCGGTATCGCCTTTGCCTATGGCAACGGTCGCTCTGCGTTGCAGCTATTCAGGCGCGGCCATTCGAGATCCTGTCTACCTACCAACTGCTGCAATTACTGTGCCGTTCGCGCCCACCTAAAATCGCCATGTACTGGTGATTTTTCCCCTCGCGGCGAGCCATCGGTGTGCGCTGTGCAGAACTGTGCACCATCATTGCACACGGGTCTAGGTCTATAAGATGAGAATCCAAATCTTTTTCCAAATTTGTATGTTTATGAGGGGTTTTGGGCTGGTAAATGCCGGGCTAACTTAACAAACTTCAGGTTATGTTAATTCGCTTAGCCGCCGTGAGAAAAGGAAACCCAATGTCCGCAGCCATCCCACCCATCTCGAAGTCAATGAGTATTGCTCGATCATTTTGCTTTAAGCCTACCGCTTTGCTGTTATTGCTGCTCGGCGCTACGGCCTGTGCGACCAGCCAAGGGCCGGCTTCTGAGCCTGCGCTTCTACCGGTCAAAGTAGTGGTGGTGACGATGTTCGAAATTGGCGCCGACGAAGGCGATACCGCAGGCGAGTTTCAGCTCTGGAAAGAGCGCCGAAATTTAAACCAACGCATTGCCTTTCCGCAGTCACATCACGATCTTTACTACAACAGCGATTCGCAGATTCTTGGCATGGTGACCGGGATGGGCACCGCAA
>CAJWZG010000172.1 GCA_913049565.1 uncultured Gammaproteobacteria bacterium | reverse complement strand
TATGATCGACACCATTGCCCAAACCTACCAAGCGGCCGCAAAGGCAGCACAGGCTACTGTCGCTCCGGTTGGGCTGGCCTTCGCACGGTCGTATCAACAGCGACCAGACTACTCGCTACATATGACTTTTGACGGCACTCACCCTAATTTACAGGGCACCTATTTGGGAGCTTGTGTCGTGTACTTAGCGCTCTACGGCGGCAATCTTGATGGCCTAGACTATGACTATTTTGGACGCCTGCCCGAGACCGAGGCACGATACCTGCAAAAAATCGCAGAGCAGACCATGGACGCCTTTCAGGCAGCGGCACAGTAATAAAAAGATATAAATCGTTAGCTGGCGGCAAGCAATAACCGCAATCAGGAGGCGACATGCTGACCATTCAATGCCAGTGCGAGTCCACCGCACTGCAATGGCAGGAGCCTACGGAGCTATGGCGCCTAGAGTGCTGCTGCAACGATTGCACCGCAGGCGTTCGCTATCTGCATGAAGCAAAAGGCGGACCGCGGCCGCCAGACCATCAAATGCTCGATACCCTTTGGCTCGCCAATGACTTTACCGTGGTCAAAGGATTAGACAACATCGGTGTGACCAAGCGCTTCGCAGAGAGCCGGAACACGCTGATTTACTGCACCGCATGCGGCACTAGCCTCATCACCGACCACGTGGTTTATGGCGGTAAAGTCGTCATCACCCAGATCCAGAATTTTCCTCAGTTTCAGGGCATGAGCACCGCTCCAACCATGCCAGTCCAGGCACGGCACTTCGTCGATGACGTCGACGCCGACTCAAGAGACAGCTTGCCGCCCTTTAGCGGCCCGCACAGCGAGATCTATGGCAGCGTGTCGCAAACGTTGATCGATGCATTTCCCCGCCTCTATGAACAAGGATCCACCGGCGACATGAACGCACAACGGCTGGCGGAGACTCGCGGCACTGAGTACATGGACGCCCAGCATATATAGCCAGCTGACTCTCACAAGTATTAGACTTTTTCAGGCCCTAAAAACGACAACAATTAGGAACTTATTATGAAATACGTAATGTTAACCCTGCTGGGTTTCTCGATGCTCGCAGGTTGCAGCAACGAGCCATCCACGGACCCGACGGCTAGTGCACCCATAGCTGCGTCAAGCACGGAAGAACCCCCTACAGCGGCCGCAACCGAAGCGAGCAGTCTCGTGATAGAGTACGTGTGGCACAAAGCAGGTGAAAATTTCTCGCAAGACGCACTGATGGAAAAAATCGCCCTGTGGAACGAGATGATTGATGCAGGCGAATACGAAATTCCCCGCGCAAACATCCTTTTCCCGCGTCAAGAAAGCGAGGATTTCGATTTCATTTGGGCACTGATGTGGCCGTCAGTCGAGGCACGCAATGCCGGCTGGTCTTACTGGAATGCAAACGACCTACCAAAATGGGCCGAAGCGACTGCCGGTATTTTGAGCTATGACGAAGCAAACGCCTATGTATTTGAGCTGTCTCGACAACGCGAGGCGACGCTAGTGAGTACCGGCGAGACCTACGAGAACGAGTTTAACTTCTGCACGTACAACGAGGGCAAAGGTGAAGCCGACTTCGCAGTTTTTCAGTCAGCACATACCGACTTCATTAACGGTTACGAAGCAGAAAATGGGCCAAGCGCCTACGGCTATGTACTGCTGACACCGACTTTTGAGACAGACCCAATGCCCGACTTTGTCTGGTTAGACTTGTGGGCTTCTGCGGAGGAAAAGGCAGACGGCATTGGCTACTTTGAAGGCTCCGAGCTGCAGACGCAGCTGGCCGATATGGCGACTTGCAACGTCGTTGGCTTTGCTGGATTAAACATCCGCAGCTAGCAAACAGTTGCCGCCGATCCTGACGGTGCACTTGGCGACGTCAGGATCAGACTCGAACCTCTAAGACCTACCCGCTGGCGCCAACCCAAACCAGACCGACTGTGCCACCTCGCTATCGCGCATCGCTCGTCGCGCCTGCAAAATGATGGCGCCCGCCTGAGTTTGATCGTAAAACCATTCCTCAGTCGCCCAAGGCCCAATTGCCCCCTCGGCAAGCTCGCAGGCCAGTTCTTCGTAATAGCAACGTATATCGTGGACGGTGCCGTATATGGACTCGGCGGAAAACCCAAGGGTCTCCCAGAGCTCGCCGTTGGCGATTTGCACAAACTTCTCAAGAGCATCAGGTACTTCTTCAGCATTGATACGCATGCCCAGCGAGGTTTTGCCGCTTGCTTGACGCGCTCGGTCATAGGCCGCCTTGAGCGCTTGTGCCTCATCTACCGCCGGATGCAGCTCAGCGCTGAACCGCGGTGGCAGCGGGCACTGTAGGGGTTCGCTCTCGTCCAAACCGACACTGACTGGAAAGTCCCTAATTACGGGGCCTTCGGGTTCTTCAAGCAGTGCGAATGCAGCGCGTAGCACGTCGAACTGGAACTGCTGATCGCCCGGCTTGCCCAGCGAACGACCCAGCGGAAAATCGGTATAGAGGGCTCTCGGCACTCCCATGCGCTCGGCCACTGGCCGCATTGGCGTTACAACGATGGTGGCCAGTCCCGCTGCTTCGAAAACGTGAGCAAGCGTACACACGGTACGCGGGCACATGGGTCACGTGCCGGTGAGTAGCACGACATCCACCTGTTCGTTGAGCATTTCTTGGGCGCACTGCGGTCCCGAGTCGAGGCGAATTTCTGTGACGCCATCGGATTGATTGCCCGCAAACGAATAATGGTGCCGCGCCACCGCTCCGATGATGCCGTCATGCGCGAGTTGATTGAGGCGATCAATGGGATACACGACGTTGATATCGGCCGCGAACCCACCACGATCGAAGTTGACACTGTGGTGGCCGAGTTTTAAGTCACGCGCGTCCCTCGGCAACGTTTCAAAGTGGTAGTCGCTATCGCCAAGCTCAAAAACACCGCCTTCGCGATGCAGAGCCGCTGTTGTAACAATGGCGACCTTGGCTTTGGCCAAGGTTTTTGGCTTGTTAAAGCTGCAGTCGTCAAATTCCGGGAGCGCCATGCCCGCTGCAAATTTGCCGAATGCTTCGCGATCTTTGCCGAATACTGACATATGGAAACGACCTTCTTAGCAAGTGCTAGGACGTTCCCTACTGAGGTGAATTAAGTCAAGGCGACGGCAAACAGGCTGCTACTGCCGCAGCCCATTGTCACCCAAAAGTAACTTGTTGGATTTGCAGGCGTCTTCCAGTGTTTGGCAGCGTCGGAATTGGCCCATATACCTCGCCGAAATAATGCCGGTGGCAGAATCGATCGCTGGGAAAAAGAACCTTGTGGTGGCGCTAATATCGGTGAGACAAGCGTCATTCCAAGTTGCGACGTTGATCGAGCGGACAATGTCGCGGTCATCGTCGCTGTACGCTTTGAGCATTGAGTCGGACTTTGCCCGAGGCTGGTAATGTCAAACACGGCGGAGCATCAGTCGACTCAGATGCGCTGGTTTTATTTGCAACAGCCGCAGCGACTTCGCGTACATTGGCTACAAGCGAACGCTGGAGGTCACAAGCTCACAGGTGAGGCCCTCCTAATTCAAGCTCATTAAATCGAGCATTTTGGAGAACAACATGAACATTAACCTTGACCCTGATCTGACAGTCATCGTTGAGCAAGCTAAGTCAGCAAATCCTAACCCACCGCACCCGGCCGACATTCCCTTGGAGGTTTTGCGCGCAGGCTATGTCATGCAGGGGCAGCTGCAGGCAACCCAAGGCCTGCACTGCGACACGGTCTATGACACTGCTATCGAAAGCGACGCCTGTGTTGTACCGGTCAGGGTGTATCGCGCGAAAGAATCGCAAGCCGCGGCGCCAGGCCTGATCTTCATTCATGGAGGAGGTTTCACAATTGGCAATTTGGATTCACACGACAGTCTATGTCGTCAGTTAGCCATCGAGGCATCAGTCACGGTGATTGCTCTAGACTATCGTTTGGCACCCGAGCACAAGTTTCCAGCCGCGGTCGAGGATTGCCTCGCGGCGACTCGCTGGATTCTCGCCAACGCAGCAGCGTTGCAATTACAGGCCAATAAAATCGCCATCGGCGGCGACAGTGCCGGGGGCAATTTATCCGCGGTGATTTGCAACGAACTCAATAAAGCCAACGAACCCATGCCGACCTGCCAATTGTTGATTTATCCGGCCACCCGCACGGTAAATTTCGCAACGCCATCGCGCCAAGCGCTGGCAAGCGGCGTAACCCTCGACAAGCGATTGATCGATTTTTTCAACGACATGTACTTCGGCGATATTGATATCGACCTAAAGGATCCTAGGCTTTGCCCTGCCCTAGCGCAGAAGCTAAGCGGCGCGCCGCCTGCTCACATCATCACCGCCGAGTATGATCCGCTGCGCGACGAGGGTGAAGAATATAGTCAACTGTTGTCTGCGGCGGGGGTTACGGCGACCTATCGTTGCTACGAGGGCTTGATGCATAACTTCATTCTGCAGACCGCAGTGGTAGCACTTGCGAACCATGCAGTACGCGATTGCGCACAATATCTGAAGCAGCAGCTAGGTTAAAGATTCGAAACGGTGTGGATTGAGATGAAGCACCTGCGGGGTTAGTCAACCCAACCACCGCAGGTTCTGAGCTCGCTTAAGAGGCAGCGTTGGAGCGTATTACGTAACCGTCCCAAGGTTGGGGGTCTTGACAAGTCATCACCTCGTTGAAGGTTGCCGTCATTGCTTGGCCTTCCTCGGAAGCTGCAAATGCCGCTGAAGAGGCTTCCCCTTCCTCTGCGGTCTGCCAGTAATTGATCCAATTAAAGTCAAACGAGGCCTCTGGATCTACCTCATAATCCGGGGCGCCAAGCATGAACCAGTAGCTCGAATCGGGGTTCGCTTCGGCGTCGGATGCTAGCATTGGCAAGAACCCATCCATCACGGCAGTTCTCAAATCCGCAGGCTCTTTGCCTTCATTCAACGAACAAAACATGTTGTTGAGGAAATAAGGGCCTGGCTCACCAGTAAAACTCGCTGGTATTGGCTGCGGAATGTAAGAAGCAAATCCGAATCGATCAGCGCCGACCTCTTGGCCACAGGTCAAAACTGACGCATAGGCCGCATCGTGCGCTTGACCGGCTTCCGACGCAGCATAAGTGTCCCAGCCGACAGCGCTGTCGTCTTTAGACTCCCAACGAAGTACCCACAGACCGTCAAAGTTCTCGGTTTCCCAGCCCTTTGGAATGTACCCGAAAGCTGAAAGCGCTGGCGCCTCCATACCGTCGATCACCGTATTCCAGCCGGCGGTAAATTCGGCCATCTTTTCTTGGGAAAAATCCTCTCCTTGCTTACACCACAAATATTCATAGTAGGCATCGGGTGCGTTGGCTGCGGTTTCTGTGGGTGCAGGTTCCACAACTTCCGGTGCCGGTGCGGCGACTTCTTCCTGTTTCGCGCAGCCTGCGGCCGCCAGCAGAACCGCTCCAAATAAAATTGTTCTCTTCATCAACAACTCCTCGTTTATCAGTAACCGCCCCTTCCCGTTACAGCCTACTCTCTGATGCACTGCCCTCCAAGGAATTTTATAGCGTGACTACCCAATATTAGGGTCATTTTGCGAACATTATGATCTTCTCAGCGTGTCCGTGATCCGGTCATGGCAGATATAGACCTACTATCTGTCTCAACCTACCCACAGCTCGATCGGCTCGCGTTGAATACTAAGTGGTTCTCTTCACCGGCTTAGTCTTGGTGGGCGCTGTCGTCGATGCCGGCGTCATCATATCCTTCGCCCCATCGTATGCTTCTTTCATCAGCGCACTCGACTTGGCGTAGGACTCTTTCATGATCTCGCCTGTCACCTGATAATTTTCCTTGGTAGCCTCCCACAGTTCTTTGCTGTACTCCTTCTGCAGCTCTACCAACGCCGCTGGCGTTTTCGCCGTCGCGAGTTTTTCCTGAGCGGATTGCGCTAGGGCCATACATTGGGAGTAGTAGGCGGTGCTGCGCTCAAAGAGGTTCTTCGAGAGTTCTACTGCGCCAT
>CAJWZG010000171.1 GCA_913049565.1 uncultured Gammaproteobacteria bacterium | reverse complement strand
TGCCCGCACAACACTGGAGTAAGCGAAGCTTAACGGATTCGAATAAATCACTCTGGTCTTCCTGGGCAGTCATTGGGCCAGAACGCCGCTTCTATCACGCGGGTGATACGGGCTATTTTTCGGGTTTTGCTGCTATCGGTCAGCACTTAGGGCCGTTTGATTTGGCGGCGGTACCCATTGGTGCTTACGCCCCTCGTGCCATGATGCGAGCTTCACATATGAATCCAGAAGAAGCCGTGACAGCTGCGCTGGATGTCAAAGCTCAGGCAGCAGTAGCCATGCACTTTGGAACCTTCGACCTCTCTGACGAACCGTTGTCTCAACCACCTCTGCGATTTGTTGAAGCCGCCATAGGTCAGGGTTTGGGAAAACAGCGGGCATGGGTGCTTAAAATTGGAGAAAGTCGGCAATTTTGACGGTCGTGAACAGAGGGAAGGCTTCAGAAACACGGAGCCGATGCCGATTAACTACTTATCAGGCGGGCTGTCGCACGCCGAAAGCTCAGGAATTTGTTGGATAGCCCCCATGATTAACCCTGCTGGCATCGCTGCGAAACAAGGCATTAGCCGATCTTACAATTGTTTGGTTATTTCCATAGTAATCTGCCTTGGCTGGTCTGCCGCACTGCAGGCTGAGACTATCGATCAAGCGAATGAAGCTCTCGAACAGTTGGACTATGAGAGGGCATTGGCTCTTTTTGAAGAACTAGCAGCGCAAGGAGAGCCTCAGGCCTTGTATCAGCTCGGTGTGATATATGAGGAAGGTCTTGGTACTGAGGCTGATGAAGCGGCCGCTAACGGTTGGTATCAGCAAGCATTAGAGAAAAACTCGCCAAGGGCGCTCGCTCATTTCGGCGGCAAGTATCGCGAAGGCGCAGGAGTTGTGCAAAATTTTAAAGAGTCACTGCGACTCTACCGGTTATCGGCCGAGCTTGGCTATGCGCCAGCTCAACACGTTCTTGGGATGGCTCTCGCTGACGGCATGGGAACCTTCCGCGATCCAGTGAAAGCCCATATGTGGTTCAACTTAGCGTCGGCCAGTGGCTATGCGGCCGCTACCATTGCACGAGACCGGCTGGCGGCTAACATGGGGCAGAGCGAAGTTACTTTGGCTCAAGACAAAGCTCTGCAATGTGCGGAGAAAAACTACCGAAGTTGTTGACGGTTCGCACTGGCTGAAACTCCGGTACCTGCCCGAATAGCGCTAGTGATTAAGGAGAATAGGCTTGGGAGACATAACACACTCTGCTTTGATAACCGGCGGCGGCACAGGCATTGGTTTGGCCAGCGCCCAAAAATTTGCAGCACAGGGCGCTTCGGTTGGCTTGCTAGGGCGTACCGAAGCAAAGCTTATCGCCGGGCGTGAGGCGATACTAGCCGCCAACCCGCAGGCGAACGTGACGATCTTTATTGGTGATACGGCAGACGAGACTAGGGTCGCCACCGCACTCGCGACCATGAACACCTTGGCTCCACTGAAAAAGGTACTCGCCAATGCGGGTATTGGCGGCTTATCCCCCGTAGCGGCCCAAGACGGTGATCAGTATGACGAGATCATGAGGATTAACGCAAAAGGCACACTATTGGTGTTTAAACAGGCGGCTCGATATCTGGCAGAAAACGGCGGTGGTGCCTTATGCGCAATTTCAAGCATTGCTGGACTGCGTACTCATCCGCATATGGCCGCCTACTGCATGAGCAAGGCAGCGATCGACATGCTGGTACGCAACTGTGCGGATGAGCTTGGTCACTGCGGAATTCGGGTGAACTCCGTATGTCCAGGGTTGGTTGAAACAGAAATTGCCTCCGGACTCATCGGCACAGAAGCGGTGTATCAAGATTACCTTGGCAAGATGCCCATCGCCCGGCATGGATTGGTTGCTGATATTGCCGGGGCTGTCGATTACTTATGCAGCGATGCTGCAAGCTGGATTACCGGGGTAAGCCTGCCGGTTGATGGCGGCCATCACCTGCGACAAGGCCCTGACGTTGCCCCCCTCGCCAGCATGATGTTCGGCGACAAAGCTTTGGATCCATCAGCATTCCTTGACGGGAGTTGACCCGCGGCTTTCGTTAAGGCCTCGGCTTGTAGTTGATGGCATACTAGAGTGCTCGACGCGCACGGAGTGCCCGAAGGCGGCGGAGAAATGTTTAACTCCCAAAAGGATAGGTAAAACCAAGAGTAGAGAGACTATGTCGAATACCCACGAAGTAGTGATTATTGGTGGCGGATTTTCTGGGCTGCTGTGCGGCTATTTTTTGAAAGAGTTAGGTATTGAGGACTTTTGCATCTTAGAGATGGGTGCGTCACTTGGCGGGGTCTGGCAAAACGGTGGTGTTGGCGGTTATCCCGGTGCTGCCTGCGATGTACCGTCTTACGCGTATTTGCCTTTTTTAGACCGCATCGGATTTATTCCTTCAAAGAAATATGTGAATCAGCAGGAAATCGCTGATTATACCGACCAGCTGGTTGAGTATTGCGGCTTGCAATCTCACATACGTTTCTCCACTAAGGTCACCGCCGTAGAATACAATGACGACGGCAAAGGTCAGTGGCAAATCGACACGCTCGATATGTTAAAAGGGGAAGCTGGACCAACGTACTCGGCTGCTCATACCGTCAGCGCAAACGGCCCATTATCTACTCCGCGTATGCCAGAAGTCGCTGGTATGCAGCATTTCAAAGGCGACTCATTTCATACCGCTCAATGGGACTACGACGTTGACCTTAAGGGTAAAAACGTCGGAATAATTGGAACGGGCGCGTCCGCCGCGCAGGTTATTACCAGCATCGCTGACGATGTTGAAACGCTTACCGTATTCCAGAGATCTGCAACCTGGGCATTACCTCGCGATGACGAACCCACGTCTCCGGAAATTGTCGAAGCGTTTGAAAAGGGCGGTTACAGTGAGAGCTTACGTCATGTTGATTGGGAAAACGGTACGCCGCGAAATACCGAGGTACCGTTTACTTTTGAAATGCTCCACGACGAGGAGGCTAATGCCAAAATTTGTGGGGCTATTGCGAAACGCATCACGCATGAAGTGGAAGACCCGGAACTAGCGAAAACGCTGACTCCCGATTACCCGTTTTTCTGTAAGCGCGTACTGTTTATCGACGACTACTACGCGACGTACAACAAACCCAATGTGAACCTCGTAAATGACCCAGATGGGGTTGTTGGCGTAACCGAAACCGGAGTGCAGATGGCGAGTGGCGACCGTCATGACGTCGATGTGTTGATTTACGCCACCGGCTTTGACAGCAACCACATACCTTTTCCCGTTAGAGGGCGCAATGGCGTCACGCTGGCAGATCAATATGGCGCCAACGAAGCCAATAACTGGCAAATGACCCGTCCCCAGTCTTTGTGGGGGATCCATGTCGCAAACCTTCCTAATTTTTACATGATGATTGGCCCACAGAGTCTGAATCCGGTGACTAATGTGACATTGCTCTGTGAGGAGCAAGGAAAGTACATCGCGTCGCTGGTGGCCCGCATGCGGGACAGCGGCGAGCATGCGGTGGAACCGAGGCAAGAGGCGGTCGATGCGTGGACAGCCCGATGTAATGATACAGCGGACGGCAAAGTTTGGATGCGTTGCAACAATTGGTACATGAAAACCACAAAGAGTGATGTTCAGGCAGGCCGCGAGCGCTCGCAGGGCATGTGGATGGACACCTACGAGGAGTACCTGCAACATTTGTTGGGCAGTGCCGGGGGAGCTCCGGAAAGCTTGCTTCAATTCAGAAGCCGGTAGCCCGTTCGTGGCGCCATGAGCGGATGCTCATCAAGGCGCCACGTTTAGGCAACAGTCCGCTAAAAAGACTTCTGAATACCCAAGGCTAAGCGCCATCTAGGAGTCATTTGGACACCGCGCACATCGGTTTTAAAGGGAATTTCTAATTCAATACCCAGTCGCTCGGGTGTACCGGGTAGCAGCGGAGCAACCATATTGGCCCCTATACCCGCACGCCAGTGACTTCCTCCATAGTTCGAGCTAATAGCGGTTTGTACCGGGGCCACGATGTTCGCGTCAATGCCCGTAAGGCCCCCGACGCGCTGATAAGCAACACGGCCAGATAAGGACAAACGGTCACTGAGACTGCGTTGACCCCAAAACGTGAGCTGACGTATATCACCCAGGTGCCAATCCTTACTGCGGAGTTTGAAATTCGCGCTGATTTGGCCGCCAAATGCCCAATCATTGTGACTATAGACATGGGTTAGCGCGGAATTCAGGCGCGAGCTTTCGTCGCCGATTTGCATGCTATAGGGCAGTCGTATGGTCATCTCCATACCCATGGGCGTGAGCGCCGTATCTGAGGCATCTGGCTTTGCGACAGACTGCTGAATCCCTAGGGTGAGGTGTGTCCGGTGCATGGCCGATTCAGGTAGTCTGATCAAACCGCTCAAGCTGACGGCCTCAAGATCGTTACTGGCGGTTGAAAAACTGCCGATCTCTGGGCGTAAGGCACCGCTCATCATCATGTTAGGGGGTGCATAACTTGTTAGCTTCATGTCTTTTCGAGACGCCATTAGCATCGCCATGAGCGTTAGGCGATCACTCGGTGCATACATAGCACCGAGCATTAGCATGTCCATATCCATATCCTGGGGTACCACGCTGAGTTTTCCCGGCATGCGACCTGGTGCATTGGGCTGCCTGATGACCTGAGAGTCATCCAGTTTACTTTCGCCGATTTGATTCCCAGACATATGCATACGCATAAGTCTGGCTGAGACCATCCATTCTCCGGCTTCGTGATAATGATCGCCCATGACTCCGATAGGGCCGTGATCGATAGCGCGGGGGTGGTTGGCGTGGGCAACGTTAAGGGCGATAAGCCCTGCAAAAAACACCCAACGGCGCGCAGCCTTAGATTTCGAATCCATTGGTTTCTCCAAATTTTGTGTTCAGGGGTAAGCTAAAAGCACCGGCCGCTGAGCGACTAAAATTGTCGGCTAGGCGCTTGGCTGTTTCAGATATTTTGGCGCAGGAGAGAACGCCGGGGGTCCGCGTGATTGCGGTAGCTGCTGATGACTGAGTGTTATATTTCCCGCCCATTGATCTGGCATTTGTCGCTGAAAGGCAACCCAAGAATAAAGCAGCAGATCAGGAAGCTCGGGGTCAGCGGATGCCAAGCCATCAAGGCAAAACAAGCAGTGGGCTGGTAAGGGCTCAGCTAGGCCGTTGAGCGCTTCTTCGTGGCAACGTTCCAAGTCCGATGCCGTTGCAACTGGGCTAGCATGCATTTGCACGTGGCTGACGCCAACGCTTGCGTCGAAATAAGCATTCCCCGATCCGAGGATTATAGCCCCAAAGAGCCAAGCCGCGACCGAGAGCGAACGACCAGCTGTAATGAATCCGGCGAAAGTGGGCATGATCAAAGCAACGACTAGGGCCCGATTAGACCAAAGTTAGCCTATTGGCGAGTCAATTGTAATTTTTTTCGCTGAAAAATGACCTTCAACCCAAAACGTGATCTTTATAGCAATTTTAACTTCTGCGGCTTTTGCCATTTGGGAAGCGCAGCTGCTGGAATTGGCAATGCACCGGGTGGCTAGCGACAGGCTGCCGCGACACATCGGACGGTAGCAGGGACTACCCGTTCACCGCGCACAATCGAAGTTTCGACATGCGTCGCTTTATGGCAATTTTGATCCGGCAATTCGATGCTCTGCCGGCGACTGTCCGGGTCGCCCGCGGTAAAGGGGTGCCAGCGGTGGTCGTCATTTTGCCATGGCCGCATAAATCCCTCGTCGTCTGTCTTATAGGTTCGAACAAATAACATTTTTTTGGGGTGTCCAAACACAGAGCCTGAAGCTACCTCGTAGCGAATCTCCTGACCGAATACCCCTAGAGCACAAGTTACATTGGACAAGTAGACTTCCGGGTCGGAAGTCGGGATGCGCTCGATTTGGAAAATAACATCTCCGCTTTTTGTGGACGTCAGCAAAGGTTCGAGCGTGGTAATAACTTTTGCAGCATGGAGAAAAGGCGCTAAACATGAGGCGTTTAGGCA
>CAJWZG010000170.1 GCA_913049565.1 uncultured Gammaproteobacteria bacterium | reverse complement strand
GCCTCGGCTGGCGACTGTATTTCGGTAAGCGACGGTAAACTTTGAGCCAACGCCTTCGCCCCACGCTCTAACGCCCAGCGGGCGCCTACGACAATCCATCGAGTACGATCGGCATCTGGCGACTTAGCCGCCTCCAATATTGTTTGCACTAGTATCTCTGGCCCTACACCCGCAGGGTCCCCCAGGGTGATCGCGATAGGGAGGGCTGCCGATGGAGCTGCAATAGACATGATGGTTAACCCAGTTGAGGCGTGTCGCTAATGTGGCATTGAACGCACTGTTCGCCAAGCAGGTTGACGGTGCGGTCTGCGGGGCTAGGCAAAGCGTTAGAAGACCAAAAGTTGATATTTTACTTGATTTTATAGACTGTATATTTATACAGTATTACGCCTTACGCGATTTCTCGACTAGGCACTCAAACATGCAATCTCTCAGCGATTTGGTCGACAGCTTCCATCTATATGCCGTGTGCGAGGCCTGCCAACGTCAAACCAAACTCAACATAGACGCATTGATCTTGCGGCTGGGTGGTGACGCAAAAGTGCATAAGATGCGTTCGAAGCTAAAATGTCGGGGATGCGACACGCACACAGAAGATTTACGTATCGTCTATGTAGGCAAGAAAGATCAGGAAGCTATTTTTCAGTATCGGCGCTGATCGCCGTGCTTTTAGAGCATCTCGGTGTCGACCAAGGTGAGCCCAAAGCCCTCAACACCCACGTAGTCGACATTACGTCCTGCGATCAGGCGGATTTTACTCAACCCTAAATCACGCAAAATTTGCGCCCCGACACCGACTTCTAACCATTGACTGCGGCGTTCGTCTTCGCGGCTTTGCGATTCAAAGTCTTCCAGCGGCACGCCGACAAATCCGGTCCGCAGATAGATCAATACTCCGCCTCCCAAGGCTTCTATACGCTTCATCGCTGCGCTGAGCAGGTTACTGTCGTGATCATCTGACTGAGCGCCGAATATATCTTCAACCAGTTTTTCCCGGTGAATTCTTACTGGCACTGACTCCATGGCATGAATGTCGCCGAATACCAACGCAATATGCTCTGCGTCCTCAAATTTTGTCTTGTAACCATAGGCCTGAGCCTGTCCAACCGTTGTGGATACGGCAAATTCGTAGCTGCGCTTTACCAGCTGCTCGCGCTGCTGACGATAGGCAATGAGGTCGGCAATGGTAACGATCTTAAGATTGTGCTCCCGGGAGAATGCCATCAATTCCGGCAAACGCTGCACTGTTCCGTCATCATTGACGAGTTCAGCAAGTAGGCCCACTGGCGGCAGTCCTGCCAGCGTCGCCAGATCGGTTCCTGCCTCAGTATGACCTGAACGCACCAGCACACCGCCCTGTCGCGCGACAAGCGGGAATATGTGGCCAGGACGCACAAAATCATCTGCACTGACATTACTGTTGGTTAAGGCCTGCGTTGTAGCCGCTCGCTCTTCAGCTGAAATGCCGGTGGTGAGGCCTTCCTTATAGTCGATAGATACCGTGAACGCTGTACTCATGGGCGCATCGTTGCGAGAGACCATGGGGTCTAGGTGTAGCTTAACCGCTTGCTCCTGCAGAATAGGCGTACACAAAATACCGCTGGTATGGCGAATCATGAAGGCCACGGCTTCTGGCGTTGCCTTGCTGGCTGCCATGATGAGGTCGCCTTCGTTTTCACGGTCGTCGTCATCGACGACCATGATCATCTCACCTTGCCGAATTGCCGTTAAAGCTTCTTCAATGGTGTTAAAAGCATTGGGAATAGTGTCTACGCTCATTGCTTAGTGGCCTCATCGCTCTACAAAACGACGCAAGAGGTTAGCACAGCTACAGATGACTAAAGCGTGAAGACAAATCTCGCCGCTAGATCGCTTGCTTGCCGCGAAGCTCAGCCACTTGCTCTGCGTCCATGCCCAGAAACTCCAACAAGACGTGCTCGCTGTGTGCACCGAGGTCGGGCATATCGGGCACGCTGGGGGCATCCATTCCTTTGAAGCGAATGGGTGTATGAAATTTAAGCGATCGATCCCCCCACTTGTCTTGAGCCCAAGCCAAAGTGCCTCGCGCAATTAACTGCGGGTCATTGACCACATCATTGAGCGTCTGCACTGGCGCGCAGATCATTCCCGCGTTTTGCGCGATGGCAAAAATTTCGTCTTTTGCCAGTGTCCGCGTCCACTGCTCTACTATGACATCAACCTCATCCATGTTGCGGGCTCGATCCTTCGTACGGGCAAAACGTTCGTCTGCCTTTAGCTCTGGCCGGCCCATGGCATCGCAAAGTCGCAACCAATGTTCACCGCGAAAACAAATCATGGCGACGTGACCATCCTTTGCTTGGTAAACATTGTAAGGAGCCAACGCCATGCCGGAGTGCCGATTACCCGTTCTGGCTGGCTGGTGGCCTAACTGAAAAAAAGTACCCAACTGAGTGGCTAACGCGGGAAACACACAATCTTGCATGGATATATCAATAACCGACCCTTTGCCCGTCTGCTCTCGCTGATACAGAGCTGAAACAATACCCGCATACAAATGAGCCCCGCCTAGTATGTCGCAAAACGCCCCACCGGCTTTGGTTGGCGGGCTATCTGCATCGCCGGTTACACTCATTACACCGCTCATCGCCTGCAGCGTTATGTCCATACCGAGGTAGTCGCGGTAGGGACCACTGCCGCCATAACCTGTACCGGAGGCATAAATGAGTTTTGGATTGAGTTCGCACAAGACATCGCTGCCGAGCCCGTTTTCGGCCAACGTGCCGGGCGAAAAATTCTCCAGCACCACATCGACCTGTGACACCAAGCCTTTAATCAGCTGTCGTCCTTCCGCGTGTTTGATATTTGCCGTTATGCACTCTTTGGCGCTATTGAACATACGAAAGGGGAAACTGGGTTTGGCAGTGCCGCTACGTCCGCGCAGGCTCTCTCCTGTGGGCGACTCCACCTTTATGACCCGCGCTCCGGCCTGAGCCAGCAAAAACCCGCAATAGGGCCCATTATAAACCTGACCAAAATCCAGCACTGTCAGCCCATCAAGCGGTGTCGCCGTCGTCATCTTCCCTCTCCCCTTTTGAACCCCTACTCGATAGCAAATGCCACAACGTAATCAGAGCTGGCTCCTAGTGGCGACCGCGCGTCTCCACCTGCCGCAATCACCACAAACTGCTTGGCGTTACCCTCCTCGTCTCGAACAGCATAACTCATTGGGGTTGCATTACCCGGGGCTGGCAGTGCATGCCGCCAAAGTAACGCGCCGGTATCGACATCGTAAGCACGCAAGGTGCTATCGAACATGGAGCCCAAGAAAAAAACACCCGAGCTGGTCAGCAAGGGGCCGCCGCTTTGCGGCAAGCCAATGTTCAATGCTGACGACAAAAATACTGGGTAGCTGCCATGGGGGCGACGCCACAACTGACGACCTTGGTTGATGTCGATCACCAAAACCTCCCCCAAAGGAAAGCCTGCGCAAGGCACAATGCCCAGATACGGATCAAACAGAATATGTCTGGCCATAGAATATCGCGTGCCAAACTGTGTACCTACTTCGACGCTCGCATCCAAGTCGAATGCGTCTTTGTAAGCGTAATAAGCGGCCTCGCGCTCTTGTTGAGGTCGCTCCGGATCAACCATTGTTTCAAGTAAATTCGCTGGCGCCTGGGATTGATCTAAGAGTTTGGTGCGAAACGCGAGCGCATTGCTATGCACGGCGATCAAACCGCGCTGTGCGTCTACGGCGACACCACCCCAGTTTGTCGCTCCCATGTTGCTCGGCAAACCTATCGTCCATTGCTCGGTGATAGGAGTATAGATTTCGCCCACCTGACTCTCTTGCTCCAGCGAACTGCACAGTCCCAATGGGGACTGACCTTTTTCATAGCGGCGCGATACCTGAAACGCTTCCGGTGGAAACGGCTGCGTGGGGGACAGCTGATCTTTAAGAGGCCCATAGCGCGGCACATCGCGCTGTTCTACCTCTATCAACGGCTCGCCAGTTTCCCGATTGAGCACGAAGATAAAGCCCATCTTGGTGCTTTGTATCAGTGCCGGCACTACCTCCCCTTCAAGCGTTAGATCGACGATCGAAGGAATCGACGGCACGTCGAAGTCCCAGAAATCACGTTCAACGGTTCGAAAATGCCATACAAGCTCCCCCGTGGTGCCGCTAAGCGCCACCACCGACGAGCCAAAGTGCGCCATATTAGGACCCTCGTTACGAAAATAATCCGGGGCCGGATTGCCTGTGGGCAAGAATACGAGATCGCGCTGCTGATCTACTGCGAAGCCCGGCCATACGTTGGGTGTGCCAAGGGCGTAGCCCGCTTCACTGACCAGTCCTGTTGCGTAGTCGAAGTCAGGGGGCGCTAAGTCGAAGGCCCAAACCCGTTCACCAGTTCGCACGTCATAACCACGCACTACGCCGCTGGGGGCATCAATGCGCTGGTTGTCGGCGACCGCAGAACCGACAACGACGACATCGCCCACAACGGCTGGCGGAGACGTCACTTGATATTCGCTAGGCCATGAGAGCTTGCCGACACCCGCTTTGAGGTCGATTTCGCCACCGGCACCAAAGTCTGCGCACACCTCACCAGTATGTCCGTCCAAAGCGATTAGCCGGGCATCGTTAGTAGCCATAAAGAGGCGACTGACACACTTCTCGGAATCGGAGTTGTTGGGCAAGGCAGCAGACTCCAGCCCAAAGTTCGGCCATTGAGACAGCGCCCGACAGTTGGCCAAATTCGGATATCTGCCTTCATCAATTTTCGGGTCATAAGCCCAAGCCTTTGCGCCGGATAGCGGATCAAGCGCTGCCACTCTGTTGCGTGGACTGCACACCACCAACAAACCGTTGGCGAGAATTGGCGTGTTTTGAAAAATCGCTTCAGCTTCGCCGGTGCGGAACGCCCAAGCCGGTTTAAGCTGTTGCACGTTGTCTTTGGAGATAAGCGCCGCATCTGTGAATCGAGCGCTACCAACCCCGCCATAACTTGGCCAAGGCGTCGTAACTCGCGCTTGAGCCTCTGTGTCGCTGGCAGGCTGATAACGCGCAAAATCAGCAGTACTACAGCTGCCGCATACCAACACCAAGGGGATAAAAATCAGTGCAGTCCACTTGGCCTGATGCTGTGTTTGATACCTCGTGTGCTGATTCAGTCTCGCTCGGCTTCTAGCATGTAACGGCATTCTCTGGCCTCGTTTATTTTAAGTAGAATCTTTAATCAGTCGTCTGCGCCGCACAAGGGCCTGGTGTTCACCATTTGTAGGGCCTTGGCTCCAGCGCTGAGTACCCCCGCTGATGTCGGGCCAACACTGCTTCAACGCTTCACTTCAAATTGCACTTAGCGCTAACGTCGCTTGGCGTTTTGTTAAGTGCTAAAGTTAAAGAAAAAATAGAGGGAACAATATGCCTGCATTAGCATCATTCGACGAATCGAAAGTCAGTTGGGAACCACTTCCCGGCCCAGACGGTCTACCGGCCGACCATATCGCCATGTCCATTCTCAACATCGATGAACAAGCGAATATTGTCGACGTGCTCTTCAAATTCGACGCTCACGCCAAAATCGTCACGCACAGACATACATCAGTGTTCAACACGTTTGTTGTTAAGGGCGAGCATCACATTTACACCCCCGAAGGGGAACTGACTGAAGTACGCCCTGCTGGCACCTATCGGTCGGGTCAACCCAGCGAAGAACCCCACACTGAGGGCAGCGGCAATGAAGACGTTGTCATTCTTTTTAGTTTGCGACCCTACGACGCGGAACAGCCGATCTATGAAATTCTTGATGACAATCATGACGTGGTCGGGACCATGAACTTCAACGCATTGAAAGAACTTCACGAGGCCAAAGCGGCCTAATCCTGCAAGGTTAAATATTAGCGAGCAATGAGTGCTTCGGCTTCGAAGCACTTGGCTATGCCTCGATGTTGATACCCACTCTCAGCAAACAAGACATTGCTTACAATGATCGAGGCGTCTGCACATTGCCGACCTACGTGATGTTTGGCTTCGCGCCCAGTTCTCGAGTCTTGCCAGAGATAGACTGACTGGAGCAAATTCTTTTGCGAAAGACGGACTAGGAAAAAATGGCGCACCCGGCAGGACTCGAACCTGCAACCCCCAGGTTCGAAGCCTGGTA
>CAJWZG010000169.1 GCA_913049565.1 uncultured Gammaproteobacteria bacterium | reverse complement strand
AAAGCACTGCATCAACACGCTGAGCACATTCTTTGAGCGCACTAACCCGCCATAAAATAGCGACAAACCAGGCAGCGTCATGAACAGCACGAGGGCTGTCGCGGTCATAATCCAAGCGGTGTCAGCACCGCTGATTCCCTCGGCGTACGCCGATTGGCTCAGCAGCAATCCACCTAACAACATTAATACTCTCTTCACATCAACCTCCTCTCTAGAAGGGGTAATGTAAGTCAATCGCACCGCACAACGCTATAAAATTGTGCAATTTTTCGCAGCATTCTAACGGTTAATTTCTTCTTGTCGCTTCGACCAAATTTCGCACTATCTTAGCGCCTTGATAGACAAAAGATGTGTATATTTGTAACGCATCAGCTCCCTCAGCCAACATGGCTCGCGCATCTGAACCTGAGCTAATTCCACCAACACCGATAATGGTGCTACTCGCTGGCAGCGCACCTCGCAGCCGAGCAACCACCTCAACACTGCGCTCTGCTAATGGCGCACCACTTAGCCCGCCGGACTCACTCGCGTGCCGATGGCCGTTGACGGCATCCCGTGACAGCGTCGTGTTCGTAGCAATAACACCATCGAACCCACTCGAGCTAACCTGCTCAGCAATTTGATCAATCTCTTCATCGCTCAGATCGGGAGCGACTTTGAGCATTAGCGGAACAACCGAGGACTGCCCTGCTAGCGCCATTTGCTTCTCCTTCAATTGCTCTAGCAACTGACGCAATGGCTCACCATGCTGCAACTCGCGAAGCCCGGGTGTGTTCGGAGAGGACAGATTGATAGTGAAGTAATCGGCGTAGATATAAAGGCAATCCATACCCTTCACGTAATCTGCGGCAGCCTGTTCGTTTGGGGTATCTTTGTTTTTCCCCAAATTGATGCCCAGCAATGCGCCCCGCATACAATCGCGTTGACGCAGCTGTCGCAGTTTATCCGCCATGGCGTCCATACCATGATTGTTGAACCCCATGCGGTTGATGAGTGCTTGATACTCGGGCAGCCGGAACATACGAGGTTGCGGGTTACCGGGTTGAGCCAAGGGCGTGACGGTGCCAACTTCCAAGAAGCCAAAGCCACAGTGCGCCAGCCCTATTACCGCCTCGGCGTTTTTATCCAGTCCGGCCGCCAGCCCGATAGGGTTAATCAAAGTTTTTCCGAACAAACTACGCCGCGCCCCTGCCATTGGAATAGCAGGAATTGGGATAGGCGCGGCTAACGCTAACCCTCGCATGGCGAGGTTGTGAGCCGTCTCGGGAGGCAATGCAAGCAGAAGAGATTGAATCGGGTTCATAGTGTTGCCAAACATCAGGATCCCCAGCTTACCGCCTTGCTTACCTTTCGCAACAAACTACTAAAGCAAAGCTTGAGCAGATGACTAGCTTGCAATAAGCGGCTTACCCAGCCCGGATAAACCGCTCCTTTTTAGTGACATGTCCCATTCTGCATTCCATATGAACGGGCCTTATCGACAGCTCATAAAACCGCGTCGCTGAGCGATGCTTACGCAACGAGAACACTGCCGTTAGTGAAGGGGTCGTTCACAAACGTCGTTCAATCAAAGCGCCCCAATAGTTTCCAGGACAATAATTAGATCCGGATCGAAGGAGTTTCCCGCGCCATCAACTCCATCTACATCGACGCTCAGTACTGCGATGTCATCTGCATTGCTGAGGGTTCCGGCCCGGAGGCAGTTCGACAAATCTGCACCCTCTCTCCGCCGCGGTGCAATAGACCTCGAAGCTTTCTTGGTTTGAGCATATCTCCTAACGAACGGTCGAAATTTCATGCTCAACAGTTGACTTTTCTTGCGCTTTGGCCCGCCTAAAGCAGGGCATAAAGGAGCGGGCTGTCGGCGCAGCATCGAACATCTGCAGTAGATCAAAGGCTTTGCCGTTTGGTTGTTTTGTCAGTATCGGGTAGATCTTTGTTGGCTGCGGGATACAATACTTTATTATTTCCTTTAGGATCCTACGCTGTGTCAGAAACGCCCCCTCACCCTATCAGCTCTGCTCCGGTATCCGGCTCCTCGCGCGAGGCAATCCAATCGGTTAGCGCTTATCTTCAACAACAGGTGATTGGCCAGGAACACTTGGTTCAGCGAATGCTTATGGCGCTGCTGTGCGGTGGCCATTTGCTAGTCGAAGGTGCGCCCGGGCTAGCAAAAACTCGAGCAATCAAGGCCTTGTCGGGTTTGGTCGAGGGCGACTATCACCGTATTCAGTTCACGCCAGACCTGCTTCCTAGCGACGTCACAGGTACAGAAATTTTTCGCCCTCAAGACGGCACTTTTGTGTTTCAGCAAGGCCCAATTTTTCATAACTTGGTGCTGGCTGACGAAATCAATCGCGCTCCTGCCAAGGTGCAATCGGCCCTGTTGGAAGCGATGGCAGAACGACAGGTTAGCTTTGGACGCAAGACCTTTGCGCTACCTGATTTATTTTTGGTAATGGCAACGCAAAACCCTATTGAACAAGAAGGCACCTATGCGCTTCCAGAAGCCCAACTCGACCGTTTTTTGCTGCACGTCAATGTTGGCTACCCCGATCGCGACGCTGAGACGGATATTTTACGTTTGGTGCGCAAAGAGGCCACCGGTGATCAAAGCGCGACAGAAGAACAGCGTCCAACCCTTTTGCAGAGTCAGGTAATCAAGGCACGCAACGAACTGCTAGCGCTGCATATGGCTGAGCCCGTTGAATGTTATGTGGTAGCTCTGGTGCTCGCCAGCCGTAATCCACCTGCAGAGGTCGCACCATTACTTGAACTTGGCGCCAGCCCTCGGGGGACAATTGGCTTAGATTTGTGTGCACGCGCCGCCGCTTGGCTTGATGGTAGAGACTTTGTCTCACCTGACGATGTCCAGAGTGTTGCTCACGATGTGCTGCGTCATCGTTTGATTTGCAGTTTCGGCGCGGAAGCTCAAGGCGTAACCAGCGATCAGGTTATTGATCAATTGTTGCATCATGTGCCGGTTCCCTAATGGATCGAACACGTTCCAATGTGGTCCAGGGCGCCTACATCAACTTGGAGCAGTTGCTGGCTTTGCGCTTTCGGCCACTGCCTACTCGTCGGGCACGGCAGTTGCTGATGAGCGGTGCCCAAGCGGGCCTAAGGTTATCCACCCACAAAGGGCGCGGTGTCGACTTTGCGGAAGTTCGCCAATACCAACCCGGTGACGACATCCGCAGCATCGACTGGCGGGTGACAGCGCGCAAAAATGCGCCCCATACCAAGGTGTTTCGAGAGGAACGCGAACGACCGGCGTTGATTTTTGTTGATCAAAGCCAGCACATGTTCTTTGGTACACAGCAGCGCTTGAAATCTGTTGCTGCAGCAGAGCTTGCAGCGCGAATTGCCTGGCAGACGACGGCTGGCGGAGATCGAGTTGGCGGTATGGTGCTTGATAACGACGGGCACACTTTTTTTCGACCGTTTCGAACCATCAAGGCCACTGGACGGCTGCTGTCGCAGATTGCCGATAGCAATATGGCCCTTAGCCGCCCGACGGCCAGCACATCCGACGACATCGCGCGACAAATGCATCTGAGTAAGGCACTCACCGTCTTGAACCAGCTTCGGCAACGGCGAAATCGCGTATTCATTATCAGTGATCTCGCCGGCTCACTGGATGTATGGCGCGAACAGCTGCACCAGCTGGCCAGGCACCATCGGGTCAATGTGCTACAGCTGGTTGACCCATTGGATGCTGAACTGCCCCCGTCGGGCGTGTACAACATCAGCCACGGCAACAGAAATATCAGCTTTTTCTCCGGCGATGCAGACATGCGAAAACGTTACGCGCTTGCCTATACCACCCGACAATCCGCCATTGACGAATTGTGTCGACACCCTGCCTTAACCCTCAAGCAATTGAGCACTGCCGACAGCGACTGGGATAACTTAGTGTGGACTTAGACAAGGCTATTGAAGACAGCTGGGCATGCCCGTTCGCATTTGGGCCGGTACGGCCATGAACTCTGATCCACTTACAGCGTTAAAAGATATTTACCCACCGGTCGAGCCTCACTGGTGGCCGCCCGCACCCGGTTGGTGGTTGGTTGCACTGCTGTTGTTTGCCGTACTGGGCTGGAGTCTGTTGCGGCTGCGCGCTTACTGGCACGCCACACGTCCAATTCGGGCCGCGAAGCTTATGATCAATACGCTGATTGCGGAAGAAGCCAAGGCGACGTCGAGCGATGCGCTGCTTGCGAATCAGTGTAACGAAGTGTTGAAGCGTTTATTGGTTGTCGCATTGGATATGCGCGATCTAGCCAGCCTTAGCGGTGCTGGCTGGCTTGCGGCTCTAGATCGCATTTCCCAAACCTCTAATTTCACCCAAGGCGCTGGGCAAGCGTTGGGCGAGAGTCGCTTCGCTGCGGATTTTTCCGTGGATCGGCGGGCCCTGTTACAGTCTGTCAAAAGCTTGCTCGGCAATGTGCACTATCGCAAGAGCCATTTGCTTTTGGGGTCTGCAACATGATCGAGTGGATTTGGCCATGGGCTTTTGCGGCCCTGCCTCTGCCTTGGCTGGTGAGACGTTTTTCTCAACGGCGATCACTTCAGCAGCCGGCGTTAGCCGTGCCATCTCTTGAGGACTTCGCGGCAGTGACTGACGGAGAAGCTTCGCAACGCGGATCAAGCGCGTGGCGATTAATGGTATTGATCGTCGCTTGGGCTTTATTGCTCGGTGCCATCGCGCGGCCGCAATTTACTGGAGAGCCCGTCAACCTACCAACCACCGGACGAGATCTTATGCTCGCCGTGGATATCTCGGGCAGCATGGCGACCGAGGATATGGAGATTGATGGCGACTATGTTGAACGCTTAACTGTCGTGAAAGCCGTGATCGCTGCGTTCGCCGAGGCTCGCCTAGGCGATCGAATCGGCCTCGTGTTGTTTGGCACCAATGCCTACTTGCAGGCTCCTTTGACCTTCGATGTTAAAAGCGTCAACCGACTTTTGATTGAAGCGCCAGTGGGAATCGCGGGTGGTAAAACGGCCATTGGTGACGCCATTGGATTGGCGGTCAAACGTCTACGCTTGCGGCCTCAGGACGAAAAGGTGCTCATTTTGCTGACCGATGGGGCCAACAATGTTGGTGAAGTTGAACCCAAGATCGCCGCCGAGTTAGCGGCGCGCGACAACATTCGCATTTACACCATTGGTGTTGGCGCAGAAGAGATGCGAATGCCTGGGCTGCTAGGGCGCATTAGCGGGCGTACCACTAATCCTTCTGCGGATTTGGACGAGGCAACCTTGGAGGCCATTGCTGATGTGACTGGGGGGCAGTACTTTCGGGCCCGCGACCCGCGTACCTTGATGGAAATCTATGCCGTTATCGACAAGCTGGAACCCGTAGAACAAGAGGCGGAAATTTTTCGGCCTGTGCAGGCTCTGTATTTTTGGCCGCTGGGTGCAAGCCTGCTTGTCTGGGCATCTATGTTGATAGGTGACTTGGGGCGATACCGGACAGGAAACCGTCAAGCTAGTGAGGCTGTCGATGCTTAACGCGTTCACGGACTTACATTTCTTGCGCCCTTGGTGGTTAGTCGCCCTGCTGCCGTTGGCGCTGTTGATCTATCTGTGGATTCGTCACACGCGCCAACAGAGCGCCTGGTCGCAGGCCATCGCGCAAGATTTGCTAGATGCGCTGATGGATACCAGCGCTGCGGTTACTGCGAAGCGCCTGCGCTTTGCGATGTGGATTGGCTCGTTCCTTGCGGTCATTTCACTCGCTGGGCCGGCATGGGAAAAATTGCCTCAGCCTGTCGAGCAAAAAAATGACGCGCTCGTTATTGTTTTAGATTTATCGCTGTCGATGTTTGCTCAAGACATCGCTCCCTCTCGGCTGGAAAAGGCAAGACAGAAAATCGTCGATGCCTTGAGGTTGCGTAACGAAGGCTCCACCGGTCTCGTAGCCTACGCCGGGGACGGCCATGCCGTAGTTCCTATTACCGATGACAGCAATACCATTGAGAATCTGCTGGGCGCACTATCCCCTGCCATGATGCCTGTGCTAGGCAGCCGACCGGCAACCGGTTTAGAGCTGGCCCGAGAATTATTTCGCAACGCCGGACTGGTTGAGGGTCGCGTCGAAGCGGATCTCCTCCGCGTCGGGCACCGGGCCGAGCGCGTCGCGCAGGCGCTGGGCCACGTCCGCGGTCGGGGTCC
>CAJWZG010000168.1 GCA_913049565.1 uncultured Gammaproteobacteria bacterium | reverse complement strand
CGAGCGTGAGCTACCGCTAGAGCGCTCGAAGATTGAATGATGAATTCAAGCGCTTCAACTACGGTGAGCGCGGACATAGAGATTCGATCCGAGAGCGGGTGGCCCTTCAAGAGCTCACTGACGATAAAGAATTCACCTTGAGCGCAGTCAAGGCTCCCGAAGTCGTGAGTGATCGGGAGAGAGCTGTGTATGAGCTGCGCGGTGATGCGCGCTTCGTTGATGAAGCGCTGTTCTTCTTTGCGTTGTCTCTCTGAGTCAGCCTCATGCTGTTTGTAGAGGATCTTGATCGCGACCTCTCGGCCCAGTGTTTGATCGATTCCTTTGTAGCCTTCTCCGTACCCACCACGACCGATCAAGTTCCCTCGGCCCCCGTGACAGGATGCCTGGTTTTCAGCAAGCGGACCCCGGGCTTTATTTCTGCGTGTAGCGTTTGATCTGCGCAGGTTTTGGGCATCGCGCAATTAATTCCTTATAGGCCTTAGTGCGTTTGCCAATGTTTTTATGTTCACAATAAAAATCCACGGCGCGCTGCCATGCTTCTACGCGTCCATGCCGAGAAATAGATACAGTCGTATTCACTATTTTCATCCGGGTTCGAGACATAACTCCTACCTGGAACACTGGCGTCAGCGTGCCGCTTTTTTCTTGTTTCATGCGGCATAGAATGCCTTTAATCTGACCGCTTTCGTCAAGCTGAATCTCGCGATCATTCTTATCTCGCTTCTTTTGCTGCAGCGACTTGAGCTCAACGTCTCTGTCGTCGGCAACCGCTTTTATCTCGGCTTTTCTCGCGCCGCGCAATCGTTTGCCGCCGTCTTTTAACGAAAAGTACTCTTGATAGGTTTTGCCATCGATTTGCCGTCTTACTCTGAAGCCGTAAAACCTTGGGTTATCTAGCAGCTCTACACTCATGGGGGATCCTTCCTTTCGCGTTTCATTTTAAAGACACGCCACAGGTAACCACTGGCAACCCTGCGTCTCCGCTCGAGATGCTGGCCCCCTCGTTGCCATGCCTCGAGACGTCTTTTTATTTTTGATCCCGTATTTAAACCCAATTCGCCACCATTTTCACGGTGCAACAACTCGAGTTAAACGATTTTGACCCGATTTTACGCGGTAATGACACCCTGTGCGATGAGCTCCGCAATTTCTGCCGTTGATAGTCCAAAGTCTGCCAACACTGAGGAAGAGTCCTCGCCGGGCACTCTCGGGGCTTGGATCGCACCGGCAGGCGTTCGAGAGAACCGTGGGGCAGGCGATGGCTGGAGCATGCCTCCCACTGTCTGATAACTTTCACGCGCCTGATTGTGAGGATGATCTGCCGCATCGATCAAGTTCAACACCGGAGCAAAACAGACGTCGCTCCCCTCCATAATTTCGCACCATTGCGCCTGAGTTTTAGTCAAAAAAACTTCCGTCAGTTTCGCTTTCAGTTCACCCCAACGCCCCTTATCCATCTGAGGCTGAAAAACGTCAGCATCCAATCCTGCTTTTTCCATCAACAAAGCGTAAAACTGAGGCTCGATGGAGCCAAGTGAAATGTATTCACCGTCTGCTGTTTCGTAGGTGTCATAAAAGTGCGCACCACCGTCAAGCATATTGGTACCGCGCTCAGTATCGAACACGCCGCTGGCAGACATGGAGTAAAACATGGCCATTAGCGCTGCTGTGCCGTCGATCATGGCTGCATCTATAACTTGGCCCTGATTTGACTTAGTAGCTTCCAACATCCCGCAGACCATGCCGTAAGCCAGTAACATGCCACCACCGCCAAAGTCTCCAACAAGGTTCAATGGCGGCACCGGTCGCTCGCCGGTTCGCCCAATAGCATGCAACGCACCCGCAAGAGATATGTAATTGATGTCATGTCCTGCCGCTAGAGCCATCGGGCCATCTTGCCCCCAACCTGTCATTCGCCCGTAGACCAACCGAGGATTTCTTGCTTGGCAGTGTTCTGGACCCAAACCCAGTCGTTCGGTAACTCCGGGACGGAAGCCTTCGATCAGGCCATCTGCTTTGTCTACCAAGCGAAGCACTGCCTCGACACCTTCTGGACTTTTGAGATCAACGGCTATGGAACGCCGGTTTCGAGTCAGCACATCCTTCGGAGCCGATGTCGCGCTTGCCGCTGCTATCCGTTCCACGCGAATTACCTGAGCTCCCATGTCAGCCAGCATCATTCCGCAAAACGGGCCTGGACCGATGCCGGCAAGCTCGATAATTGTAAATCCGTTCAATGGTCCCATGTGCAGCCCCTTCTTCCCATTCGTTGTAGCCAGAAAAACGCCAAGATCTTACTGGCGGCGGCCCGTTTCAGCCACTGGGAAAAATAACATAAGCTGTGGCTTACGCCGTTAAGAATCCATGCGAATGCGAAAGATCATCCACTGCGACTGCGACAGCTTTTATGCCTCTGTGGAAATGCGCGATGACCCAAGCCTGAGGGCCCTACCAATCGCCGTCGGTGGCCGGGCCAGTAACCGAGGAGTTATCGCTACATGCAACTACGAGGCGCGTAAGTACGGATTGCACTCTGCAATGCCCATGGCACAAGCATTGCGACTCTGTCCTGACTTGGTAGTTTTGCCTACCAATATGGAAAAGTACCGAGTTGAAAGCCAGCGTGTGCAACGGATTTTTTTCGATTACACCGACCTAGTTGAGCCTCTATCTCTTGACGAAGCATTTTTGGATGTCAGCGAATGTCGGCTGCATCGGGGCAGCGCTACTCGCATTGCACAGGAAATTCGTGCCCGTGTCAGAACAGAGGTTGGCATCACCATTTCAGCGGGAATCGCACCGAACAAATTCTTGGCGAAGATCGCATCGGACTGGAAAAAGCCGGACGGTCAATTCACCGTCACTCCCAATGACATCGACTCCTTCATGCTCGACCTACCTGTGGATAAAATTTTTGGTGTCGGCTCCGTCACAGCGGCAAAGATGAGCGCAATGAACGTGCACACCTGTGGCGACTTGCAGGAGGTCAGTGCAGGCGACTTGGTAAAAAGTTTTGGCAAGTTCGGCACCCGATTGTTAGCACTATGCAGAGGCCAAGATGAGCGCCCCGTTAGCCCAAATCGTGTCCGTAAATCCGTCAGTACAGAGCGCACCTTTGCCGATGACTTACCCAGCCTGCAGATTTGCGAGGTCGAGCTGCGAAAATTGTTCGAAGACCTCGAACGACGTATTGCTAAGGCGAAGTGCGCTCACCGGATAAAGAGTCGTACACTGAAGTTGCGCTTTACCGGGTTTGATACGACGACGGTGGCTAACGCAGGCCAACAGGTTGAATTGCACACCTATCTCAACCTGCTCAGCACCGCCTGGCAAAGACAGGAAAAACCCGTCCGACTCATCGGGCTTGGCGTTCAATTGCACGATACGATGAACCCAGATCAAGATGAACTATTCGATCAGGCGCCTCATCCTGAACAAGAAAGAGGCTTCATCAACTAGCAAACTGAATGTCGGCAAAGCGCGCATATAGGTCGCTGTCTTTCACCAACTCATCGTGGGTGCCGCTAGCGATCACCTCGCCTTGATCAAAGACGAGGATTCGATCTGCTTGGCGAACAGTCGAAAGGCGGTGGGCGATCACCAGGATGGTCATTTCGCCTTTTAATGCTTCGATACTCTCGCGAATACTCTGCTCACTTTCGGCATCCAGTGCACTGGTCGCCTCGTCCAGCAGCAAAAACGCAGGCTCAGTAATTAGCGCTCTAGCCACAGCTAACCGTTGACGCTGACCTCCTGACAAACCTACGCCGTCCTCACCCAGCGGTGTTTGCAAACCCTGTGAGAGTGCGCCCACAAAACCTGAGGCATTCGCCAAAGTCAGCGCTCGCTCTACTTGTGCATCGGTGGCCTCGGTTTGCCCATAAGTCAGATTGTCGCGCACCGACCCTGAAAACATAGCTGGAGTCTGGGGTACAAATCCAAAGGTCGCTCGCAGAGTTTGCAGCTGAATTTCTCGAATATCTGTGCCGCCTAGTGATATCACGCCACCACCGACATCGTAGAAGCGCTGTAGTAAGTCGAAAAACGTACTCTTCCCGGCTCCGGAAGGTCCAACCAAGGCAACCATTTCCCCGGGGTTTACCGTAAAGGATAGGTCTCGTAGCACGGCTTGGTCGGGTCGACTGGGGTAACGGAACGAAACCCCATTTACAGACAAGCCCAGTGACCGCCATGCGGGCAGGCTCTCAACAGTGCCGCTTAAAATATTGCTCGGAGATTCCAATAACTCAACCAATCGCTCGGTAGCACCAGCCGCGCGCTGTAAGTCAGTCCATACTTCGGAGATCGCGCCAACAGAGCCCGCAACGATGAAGGCATAAAAGATAAAGGCCACAAGATCCCCCGGCGTCGTTTCTCCATCGAGCACATCCTGACCGCCTACCCAAACCAATGTCGCAATCGCACCAAACGCGAGCATCATCACGACAGCCACCAGCACTGCCCGCAGCCAAATACGCTCGAGTGCCACCGCTAAAGCCCGCTCCACAACATCAGCAAATTTACTGATGTCCGACGCTTGGTGGTTAAAAGCCTGCACAATTTTGATATGGCGAAAACTCTCATTTACGTGGGAACCCACATCTGCAAGCCGATCTTGGCTGGTGCGCGACAAAGAACGCACCCGGCGGCTGACAAAAATCACTGGCAGCACTACTAAGGGAACACAGGCCAACACGATGAGAGAAAGCTTGGCATTGGTGATAAACAACAACACAAGCCCGCCGAAAAACATGAGAATGTTGCGAAGAGCGATAGAAACGGAAGAACCAATCACGGTTTGTAACAATGTTGTGTCAGTTGTAACACGCGACTGAATCTCGCTCGGTGAGTTATCTTCGAAAAAACCCGGGTGCAAGTGCACTAAGTGATTGAAAACCGCTAGCCGGATATCCGCGCTCACCCGCTCACCGACCCAGGAAACGAAATAAAATCGAACAAAAGTGCCAACCGTCAGCACAATGATAAAGACTAAGAAGAGACCGAGAGATTCGTTTAACAGCTCAGCCTGACCTGAGACAAACCCTTCATCGATCACTAGCCTTAGACCCTGACCCAACGACAGAGTCGCACTGGCCGTAATAATCAATGCAAGGCTGGCTAACACAACCTGTGGCAGGTAAGGGCGTAGAAACGAAAACGCCGGACGTATCCGGCGTATGTTATTCGAGGACGGTCTTTCTTCTTCTGTCATGCAGACAGTATGGCGCGTTCACTGGCTGCTTGCACTCAGGGCATCATGGACAGATCCAAAACTGGCCTCGCCATATCCTGTTGTCTTGTCGCCTTGCCCGGTGATCCAGTAGCACCGTTGATCAGTTTGAGATCACGCGACAGAGCCGTTATCTTTGACCCCCGATCAACATCGAAACCAGAGAGCCGATGGAAACCTTGGAATTTCTTGAAAACGAGACCGGTGACAACCCCGAAGGCTGCGTTATATGGATGCATGGCCTTGGCGCGGACGCCACAGATTTTGAGCCCATCGTGCCAATGCTGCCGCTTGAGATGAATCTAAGATTTGTCTTCCCTAATGCACCGATAAGGCCAATTACGGTTAATGGCGGGATGGAAATGCGCGGCTGGTATGATATCGACCCATCTTCGCCCTTGGCCAGTAATGAAGATATCCACAGCTCGGTTAACGCGATAAATCAGCTGATTGAAGCTGAGGTGGAGAAAGGTTTCACCCATGATCAGATCACCATTGCCGGCTTCTCTCAGGGGGGCGTCATCGCCTTGGAGCTCGGGCTGGGCCACAGCAATCGCCTCCGCGGCATCATGGCGCTTTCAACCTACGTCAACGATCACGAGCATTTAGCTGAGCGAGTGGGATTCGCTAATGTAGAAACCCCTATTTTTATGGCGCATGGTGTCAGCGATCCGATGATACCAATCACTCGGGCGATTACATCGCGTCAGGCGTTAATCGATTTGTCCTATCAGGTGCAGTGGCAGGAATACGCCATGGGACACCAAGTTTGTCCGCAACAAATTACGCATATTGGCCAATGGCTGAACAGCATCTACAGCTAACAAGTAACCAAGGTGACAACTCCGCGCTGGCCGATTTGGAGACTGAGGTGGAGGTTGAGTTAGCGATTTTGACTGAGCTAAAGGCTACACCCGCAGCTTGGATTGCCTGCGTTTTGGACGATTTCGACA
>CAJWZG010000167.1 GCA_913049565.1 uncultured Gammaproteobacteria bacterium | reverse complement strand
CCACCAGTGCGTCCGCGTGTTGCGTAGGCACCCAAGTTAAGTCCTCCTCTGTGACGAGCAGCGCAGTACGCCCCTTGTTGCACCGGTATCCACTTTCGTTCGCCGTCTCTGGGGTACACCAATGGATATCGGTTTTCTGCAGACCCTCGGCAGACAACTGCTCAGCAATGGTGAACGTCGTCGTGCTAAGCCGGTTCAGCCCCAACTCGTTATCAGTGCGGCCCATTAACCGCTGTTCGGCGCAGGTACGAATATTCTTGGCCGTCGCTAAATAGCATTTGCCAACGGTGTGCAGACCTGCAACCCAGCGCCATCCTAATGTGTTACTCGCAGGATCGCCGTCAAGCAGGTGGCGTACAAAGAAATCAGCCCCCAACTGCCAAGGCAGCCGCAGCGTGAACACCCAGATAGAGGCGAACCACATTCTCGCGTGGTTGTGCAGGTAGCCAGTCTCTTTAAGTTCCTCACACCACTCGTTGAATATCGGAATCTGTGTTTGTGCGCCGATGGCTGCTTCATAAGCCTTCAGCGCCCGTGAGCTTTGTGCCCAGCGCTCAAAGCTCGCTGGCAAAGCTCGCTGATACTCTGGCCACAAATGGCTTCGATGTTCCAGCCAGCCTTTCCAATAGGATCGCCAGAACACCTCCTGCACAAATTTGAAGGCTTCGGACGGGCTATGACGTGATAGCACAGCCTGAAGCACTTCGGTTTCGCTGATGATTCGATGACGCAAATAGGGCGAGAGAACGGAGACATTCGTATGGCTTTCACGACCGAAGTCGCCATTACGATGGGTCTGGTAGTGGCGCCCTGCTTTTTCGATAAATCCGTTCAGTCTCTTCAACCCATAATCTCGGTTGGGCTCTGGCGGCCAAAGGGCGTCTTTCTCTCCAACCCATTGATCGTTCTGAAGCTGACTGTCCAAAGTCATTTGATTCATTTAACGCTCTGAATAAAATCCTGATGGTCTAGATTACCGACAGTGGCCGGCGCGGCCGCGCGTTGTCCTGTTTATGTCTAGCTGGATAGCCGCAATAAATAAGACACAAATCCACCCAACAGGTAGTTTGCTCAACAATCGTCCCGCGATTGGGGCTCATTTTTTTTTTGAGCAAAACACCATGAAGCACGGCACCTGGCATTTTGAAACTGAAAGCGGAGGGCATGTACCCCGCAGTACATTAGATTTGCGCCCTGTCGACCCGATAGCGTTCCGTATGAATGATATATGGGGTTACGACGACGAGGAGCTACCCATAGAACCATTTGATATAGAGATTCGTGTCCAGGCATCCACCGTGTTAGAGGGCCTGACGATTTTTGGCAAGGCGGTACAAGCGTATATGCTCGATAATTTCGGCGGGTATGCGCGCGAACAGTTTCTCGAACGTCTTGATTGGGCCGATGACTACGCAGAGATCAAAGTGTGTCAGGTCACCATGGAAGGCTGATCACCAGGGGTTTACCCCTTGGAGAGACCGCTATCGTCTAAGCAGGAGGGTCAGCACTGGACGTCTCTACGACTCACTAGTGGTTAATTCTATCAGTACATTTCGAGCTGCTGCCGCTGTCAAATCTGCAGAGTTAGGTACCCCGCCCTCTCGGCCGACCCCGGAAAAAAAAGCGCTTACCCTGCTTCGACGACAGAATTTATCTAATGCATCCGCGATCTTCTGCGTGTCTTGCGCTTCGACTTTTACACGCGCAGAGATTTGTTTGCCGCGCACTGTCGCGGTGACTAGGTCTGTATCCTGAAGATTCTTCCACCAGACGCCTCTCGCGTCTGTCATGCATAGAATACGAGATTCTGATTCACCGCTAATACGAAGATAACTCACGGGTATGGCATAAAGCTTACCGCTGCGACGCCCGCTAAAATGCAACACCATCACTTGGTGACTGAAGCACCAATGCAATAGCGTTTTGGACATGATGACCACTATGGGATTAACGAAGCGAAAGAGCTGATTCATGGGATAACCTCCGTTCAACAGGCTCGTCTACTTATGGTGAATTTCAAGCGTTGAAATGTGGCGTCAACTTCACGGCGCGTTCACGACACCGACCGCATTGTCCTACGATGAATGCAGTCGACTCAGTCAAAGGAAGCCTCAAACCTAAGTTTGAGGATCTGTTAGCTCACCTGAATAGTACAGATCAAATGGCTGCTACTGGCTTTTTTACCAAACTGTTCGTAGATTTGAATGCGGTGGTATCGGAAGAGCAACTGTTGGAGCTGTTTATTGAACTCTCCACAACCGCATTCTTAGGCATCTCATTCGACGAAATCGCCTTGCAGCAGATAGACGACATCCTAATGACTGCCGAGCAGGTCTCCCAGGCCTTCTCCGTCACTGGCGAAAACCCACAGTAACCATCGACGTAATTGTAAGGCGCGGTCTTGACGTGTAGGCCTTCCGGCTCCCCAAATCGACACTTCAAATTGGCACTTGGACCGTCAATCCCCTACTGTTGCTAAGGGACCGGAGGTAATATTTGAAAGCAGCACAGTACCTAACCATCGATGACCGTTTTGCGATGCAACGGGGGCATCTGATTACGCCAACCGTAGCCTTCGAATCGTGGGGCGCACTAAACCCGTCAGCTGACAACGCGGTGCTTATTTTTACTGGCTTATCACCCTCAGCACACGCCGCCTCCTCTGCTGCAGACCCTTCGACGGGCTGGTGGGAGGATATGATTGGCCCCGGCAAGCCGCTGGACAGCGATCGTTACTTTATCGTTTGTATCAATTCCCTTGGCAGCTGTTTTGGTAGCACTGGCGCTGCCAGCATTGACCCAGAAACGCAGGCGCCCTATCGACTTACATTCCCTGTCTTAACGGTAGAGGACATTGCTTCCAGTGCAGCTCACGTCCTCGATCATCTGGACATTGAAACCCTCCACACCGTCGTGGGAGCCTCAATGGGCGGTATGACTGCCTTAGCTTTTGCACTTGCCTATCCGGCCCGAACGCGCCGCCTTGTATCCATTTCCTCCGCCGCTCGCGCCTTGCCTCACGCGATCGCGTTACGCTCTCTGCAGCGAGAAATCATTCGCGAGGATCCCCTTTGGCAGAACGGGCAATACGATACGAACGGTCATGGTCCGGTCTCTGGCATGCGATTGGCACGCAAACTCGGCATGATCAGCTATCGATCTGGCGCAGAATGGGCTGAGAGGTTTGGTCGCGAGCGAGCGCCAGATTTTGCTGAAGAGGACTCACCATTTGGGATCGACTTTGAAGTCGAGTCGTATCTAGAGAGCCACGCGAACCGCTTCATTTGATCCTTCGACGCCAACTGCTACCTGTATCTTTCGCGAGCAATGGATTTATTTGATGGATTCGACCATGGCGGCAGTTTGACCGCCAGTTTCAGCAGTTTGAAGTTACAGTCGGCAATGGTTATCGGCGTTAGCACCGACCTGCTTTTTCCGCTCTCTCAGCAAGAAGCCCTAGCCGATGCGTTGGTCGAAAAAGTTCCAGATGTTGAATTCGTGCCGCTGGATAGCCTTCAAGGGCATGACTCATTTTTAGTAGACATGGATCGCTTTAGACCGGCTATTGCCGCCTACTTTTAACCTCCAAGGAATCCGCCAGAGCAGCGAATTCCATGCACCGTCGAATCTAGATAATCTGCAGTAATCCGGCAGACTCCATCTGCCCAATCACCACGCCCTGCACGCCGTTGTTTGTCAACTCCTTGAGACAGGCATCGAGTTGATTCGGCGGTACGCTGGCGAGTAATCCTCCCGATGTCTGTGGATCACTGAGCAAGGCAAGTCTAGCTGTATCTGTTGCTCTGCTAGCAACAGTGAAATCACCGAGCGCCAATGCATTGGCTTGCGCGATAGAGGAGCGGATACCGCGTTCCAACATTTCCAGAGCACCAGGCAGCGCTGGAATATTCTGTACATTCAGGGTCACACCGCACTTGCTAGCCCGCTGCATCTCACCAATGTGGCCCAAAAGGCCAAAACCAGTCACATCGGTCAACGCTGTGACTCCCAACGATTTGAATACGCTGGCGGCAGGCGAATTGCTCAGGTTCATCGAGTTTAAACAAGCGGCAGTAGCCCCGGGCAGGTATAGACCACGCATTGCTGAGGCTAATATCACCCCAGTGCCAAGTGGCTTCGTCAGCACTAAAACATCACCGGGGCGCCCGCCTGATTTGGTAAGCGTTGTCGCCCCGGGGGTGCCAGTCACTGTCAGCGCTATGCTTAGTTCAGCACCTTCCGAAGAGTGTCCACCAACGAGCACTGCCCCGTGTTCTTCCAGTACATCGACCACACCGTGCAGGAGTTGGTAGAGGTCATCTTCCATCATGGCTTCAGCCATCAAGGGGATCGTCGCAAGCGCTAGCGCCGCCGAGGGCCTTGCACCCATTGCGAATAAATCATTCAGACTATGATGCGCGCAAATGCGCCCCAACAAATAGGGGTCGTCAATCATGGCTCGAAAACCGTCTACGCTGAGGAGCGTAGAACCCGTACCGTGCAGGACTTGGGCAGCATCGTCACCAATACCCAATGTGACATGGCTTGCATGCTGTTTCGGCAAACGTGCCAGCACACGCCGTAACGGATCGGCGGCAACTTTGGCCCCGCAACCGCCACAGCGCATTAAATCCGCAGGTAAATCCTCGGCAAGATGCTTGGGTAGCACCAACTGTGATTCAGCCATCTTCGGCAGGTTGTTGTAGCGTTCAATGAACCGGCGATCGATATGCGCTTTAAGCCGCCAAAACATCCTATGTTTAAAGGCAAAAGGGCCCCTGATCGCCAGCGCATCCGGCGATTTTGGGGAGCCTAAACCGATGACTGTTAGATGTGCATGCTGCGCTGTGTAGCGGCATCGTGAGCCTGTCAAAGGAAGCCCCTGAGTTGCGCACATTAGATTGTGCGCTAGAGTCGGCGCAGCGCGTACAGCGTAAACGCCTGCCTTAGCCCGTTCTTGGCCCTGCAAATGCGCGACATCTCCTACCGCAAAAACGCGATCATCGGTAACGGTACGTAGCTGTTCATCAACGCAAATAAATCCTTTTTCATCGCTGTCTAGGCCCGAATCCATAAGCCAATCCGGCGCTCGCACATCAGTCACCCACAGCAAGTGCTGAACGCTTTTCAACTCGCCGTTGCCCAGGGTCAATCGTGTTGTGTGTTCGTCGCTGAACGCATCGACCACGCGCTCAGGCAAAAAATCGATTCGATTATCGTGAAACGCCTGAGCGATGACACGGACCGCTCGACGGTTCGACCCAGGCAGCAAGCTTGGTCCGATAACACTCACCTTGGTGCTAGCTGGCAGACGTGCCCGACAGGCGAAGGCCACTTCTATACCACCCGCACCTGCGCCAACCACTGTGACATCGCTTGCCTGGCTATCGGCCTCTACCTGCGCCTTCAGATTGGCCCAGTATGAAAGGAAGCGGCTAATCGGCTTAACCGCGATGCCGGGCTTGCCGTTCAAGTCGGGTTTTGAGCCGCAATTCAACGACAATATGTCGTAACGAATTGGCGGTCGGTTACGCAGTTTTACCCGCTGGTTGGAACGCTCAAGTCCAGTAACCTCCGCGCAAATAAATCGCGCTTGAGCCAACTGACACAGTGGCTCTAAGGCAACTTCAATTTCCTCTCGGTTATAGTGTCCGGCTAGGTAACCGGGCACCATGCCTGAGTATGGTGAAGTATTTTCTTCGCTGACCAATGTGAGGCGCACACCGGGAACAGGATGCATGGCAAAGTGTTTGAGTACCTGCACATGAGCATGTCCACCGCCAATCAGCAATACATCGCGAACTGACGGCGTTGTCGGTTGCATCACCAGCAACGGCCCGACTAGATAATGCCCTGATCTTTAACTCGGGCGATATCCGCCGATGAATACCCAAGCTCGTTAAGTATCTCTGCACTGTGCTCACCAAGGTCTGGGGCCCTTCCTGCTGGGCGCGTTGCAAGACCTTCAATGTTGAGTGGGTGTTTGATCACCGCTGGCATGCCCACCTCGTCCGTCGGTTTTAGCGTCATCGGATTAGCGATAACCTGAGGGTCGTGCGGTAGCTCATCGATCTGCGCCACTAAAGCGACGGGTACCCCTGCTGCGCCAAGCTCTTCCATCCAGAAGTCTGAAGGTTGCAAAATTAGGGCCTCCCGCATCTCATTTACTAAGTCTGTTCCATTTTCCACCC
>CAJWZG010000166.1 GCA_913049565.1 uncultured Gammaproteobacteria bacterium | reverse complement strand
CCGTGTCTTCCGACCAACTGCAAGCTTGGGTTGGGCCCTGCATTGGCGCTGCGAGTTTTGAAGTAGGCGCAGATGTTTGGCAACCGCTGGGCGAGGACTACCCTGAGGCTGTTACCGCGCACGCGCAAGATCCAGCCAAACGAATGGTTGATTTGGCTCGCGTGGCGGAGCTTCAGCTTCGCCGCAGCGGCGTGGGGCATGTGAGTCAAAGTGGTCTTTGCACCTATACCCAAGACGACTTTTACTCTCATCGTCGGGCCACCCACGAGCAGGGAGCACCCGCGCGCAGCGGTCGAATGGCCACCTTTATCTGCCGAATCCTGTGATCTGGCAAAAAGAGGATGCGTTCAGCCTTGGCAAGCCTTCATTGACATGTAGGCGTTGAATCACAAGAATACGCGGCTTGCGCAAAACGGGGCCTGTTGTCGAGCACTTAGCCGAGTAAAGACCCCGCAGAGACCACGTCAAAATCAATAGCTTACGATAACTTTCGCACGGCGCCACGCTGCTGCGCGACGTTGGTAGTGGCGAAATGGAAGTTGTGTGGACAAACATGATAATTAATACAAGAACACAAGAGGCTTAGACATGGCAGAAATGCTGTCAGGCGGCGATATGCTGATCCGCGCACTGCAGGACGAGGGAGTGGAATACATCTTCGGTTATCCCGGCGGTTCTGCTCTGCACATCTATGACGCGATCTTCCGTCAGCAAAAAATCGAACATATCTTGGTGCGTCATGAACAGGCCGCCACGCATATGGCCGATGGCTATGCGCGCTCTACCGGTGCCCCGGGCGTAGTCTTGGTAACCTCTGGTCCCGGGGCAACAAATGCCATCACCGGTATTGCCACCGCCTATATGGACAGCATTCCCATGGTCGTCATTTCTGGCCAAGTGCCCAGCGACCTCATTGGCACCGATGCATTTCAAGAGACCGATATGGTGGGCATTTCCCGCCCAGTAGTAAAGCATAGCTTTATGGTTAGAGACGCAGCGGAAATCCCCGGCGTTGTAAAAAAAGCCTTCCATATTGCGACAACGGGCCGCCCCGGCCCGGTTGTTATCGACGTTCCTAAGGATACCACCGATCCCTCCGCGACCTACGCCTATGAGTATCCTGAGAACGTTAACTTGCGGTCCTACAAGCCAGCTTTTGCAGGCGACATGGATCAGGTGAATAGGGTGATTGCCGAGCTGTTGGTCGCCAAGCGGCCAGTGTTTTATGTTGGCGGCGGCGTCATTCAAGCAGACGCTGAAACATCCCTGCGCGCGTTGGTGAGGGCTGTGAACGCCCCAGTGGCCTCTACCCTTATGGGATTGGGGGCCTACCCCGGCAGCGATAGCCAAAGTCTCGGCATGCTCGGAATGCATGGTACCTATGAAGCCAACATGGCCATGCACGAAGCAGACCTTATTCTGGCTCTGGGCGCTCGTTTCGACGACCGCGTGACTAACAATCCGGATAAGTTCTCACCACGCGCAACCATCGTTCACTTAGACGTTGATCCTGCGTCCGTGGATAAAATTATCCGTTCCGACATTGCATTGGTTGGCGATGCCGGTTGGGTGCTAAACGCCTTATGGGACGCCTACCAAGCTCGGGATGCGGAACGTGATGCCGCTGCACGTGAAGCTCAGCAACAAGACATCGCCAAGTGGTGGCAGCAACTTGAGCAGTGGCGTAGTGCGCACGGGCTGAATCATAACTTGCAGCCTCACGAAGGCCAAAGCATCTTGCCGCAATTGGCGATTCAGTCGCTGTACCGCGTAACCAAGGGCGATGCCTTTGTGACCTCGGATGTTGGCCAGCACCAGATGTTTGCCGCCCAGTACTATCATTTTGACGAACCACGGCGTTGGATCAACTCTGGTGGTTTGGGCACCATGGGATTTGGACTACCCTCAGCCATGGGTGTGCAAATGGGTAACCCGGAGTCCGTCGTGGCCTGTGTTACTGGCGAAGGCTCTTTCATGATGAATATGCAAGAGCTGTCGACCTGTCTTCAGTATGGCTTGCCCATCAAAATTATTAACCTGAACAACCAGGCGTTGGGCATGGTTAAGCAGTGGCAGGATATGCAGTACGGTGGACGGCATTCGCAAAGCACCTACAGCGACTCTTTGCCGGATTTCAAAACCCTAGTGGAAGCCTTCGGGCATGTGGGTATACGCGTCAGCGATCCGCTGGAGCTGGATGCGGCAATGACTACTGCGTTTGCAGAGGAAAACAAAAACCGCTTGGTGTTCGTCGATGTTTGGGTAGACCCTAATGAGCATGTTTACCCCATGGCCATTAAGGGCGGTGCGATGAACGATATGATTCTGAGCAGACCACAGGAGGCCGCGTCGTGAGAAGTATTCTCGCCGTACTGCTCGAAAATGAACCGGGCGCGCTATCTCGTGTGGTCGGTCTGTTTGCCCAACGTAACTATAATATCGAGTCTCTGACGGTGGCACCTACAGAGGACACAACCCTGTCGAGATTGACGCTAACGACGAGTGGCGATCAGGAAAAAATCACGCAAATAATGAAGCAGCTCGACAAGCTGGTAGAAGTCGTACAGGTGGTCGATTTGTGCAAGGCCGAGCATGTAGAGCGCGAGCTATTGCTGATCAAGGTGCGCGCAGAAGGCGCGGCGCGGGCAGAAATCAAACGCTCGGCAGACGTGTTTCGCGGCCAAATTGTCGATGTCACGGCGCAAACCTATACCATTCAATTGGTGGGTCCTAGCGCCAAGCTAGATGCCTTTGTGAGCGCAATCGACGACAGCGGTGTTAACGCAACCATTCTCGAAGTAGTGCGTTCCGGTGTGTCCGGCGTAGGCCGTGGCAATCACATACTGGCGCTCTAAATTTCCAACATTTAAACCCACATAACTAACTCACGGGGAAAAACCATGCAGGTGTATTACGACAAAGACGCGGATCTATCCATTATCCAAAAGATGAAGGTAGTCATCGTAGGTTACGGTTCTCAGGGCCATGCCCATGCCAACAACCTGCGAGACTCTGGCGTCGAAAATGTCGTCATCGGATTGCGCAGTAAGTCATCAGGCTCGTGGCCGAAAGCTGAAAACGCTGGGTTCCAAGTGGCTGAAGTCGCAGACGCAGTGCAGGGCGCTGACTTGGTTATGGTTTTGGTGCCTGACGAGCTGCAAGCAGCTTTATACAGGGAAGAGATTGAGCCAAATCTCAAGCAAAGTGCCGCAATCGCCTTCGCCCACGGTTTCAACATCCACTTTGAGCTGATTGAAGCGCGAAGTGATCTGGATGTATTGATGATTGCGCCCAAAGGCCCTGGCCATACTGTGCGCTCTACTTATGTAGAAGGCGGGGGCGTACCTAGTTTGATCGCTGTAGCGAAGGATGCGACGGGGCAAGCCAAAAATATTGCGCTGTCCTATGCCTCTGCGAATGGCGGCGGTCGCGCTGGAGTGATCGAAACCACATTTCGGGAAGAGACGGAAACAGACCTATTCGGTGAGCAAGCGGTACTTTGCGGTGGTGCTACGGCATTAGTTCAGGCGGGTTTCGAGACACTTGTGGAAGCGGGTTACGCGCCTGAGATGGCGTACTTTGAGTGCTTGCATGAACTAAAGCTGATTGTTGATCTGCTGTATGAAGGCGGCATCGCCAATATGTGGTATTCGGTATCCAACACGGCGGAATACGGAGGGCTGACACGAGGCTCGCGTGTCGTAACCGAAGAGACCAAGGCTGAGATGAAGCGAATCCTCACAGAAATTCAAACCGGTAATTTTGCTAAAGAGTTCGTTCTCGAGGATCGATCTGGTGCGCCGAGCATCAAAGCGATGCGTCGTATCACATCCGAGCATCCCATTGAGGAAGTGGGTGAGCGGCTGCGAGGAATGATGCCTTGGATTCAAGCTAATCGACTGGTTAACAAAGAAATTAACTAAGATCCCCTTCAGCAGATGGAACGTACTATGCCCACGGTTACCCTCGTGGGCAGCTCCTCGCCTGGCATGCACTGCCCTAACATTGCGAACCTTCCTCGCTGCTGTCCAGATCACAGTTCAAAAAACACTTGCTTCTTTGCGGTCCATGCGCAAAGTAGAGCTCCGAACCGGTCTTTTAATCAGAAATCTGTGCAGCCGCAGCCATCGGTGAAGAATTTCATGGACACTGAAGCTTATGGACAATAACGAAAAACCGACGCTACAGGTCGTAAGTGACGATGAGAGCGCTCAGGCGGCAGAGCAAGCCGCAGGTAGGACATCTGCGGGGCTTGGTAGGCGCGGTGTTTTCTTGCTGCCAAACCTGATTACGACGGGTTCTTTGTTCGCCGGGTTCTACGCAATTATTACCTCGATGAACGGTCAACCGCTGACCGCGTGTCTTGCCATATTCATAGCTATGATGCTCGATGGTGCAGACGGTCGGATTGCGCGCATGACGGGTACCCAAAGCGCGTTTGGTGCCCAATATGATAGTTTGTCAGATCTGGTCGCCTTCGGCGTAGCCCCTGCCTTGGTCGCCTTTTCATGGGGACTGTCGGCACTAGGTCAGCTCGGTTGGGTGGCGGCTTTTGCGTACATGGCTTGTGCCGCACTGCGCCTTGCGCGATTCAATGTCGATGGTGATGAGGGATCGTTTACGGGTCTGGCGAGTCCAGCCGCTGCCGGTCTGATCGTTTTTGGTATCTGGGTGGCACTGGAACAAGGGCTCACTCAGCCGCCGCTTCTGGTTGCGCTGGTGTTTGCGGTGCTTACAGTCACCGCCGCATTACTGATGGTGACTAACTACGAGTATTTCTCACCAAAAAACATCAACCTACGCGAGCGCATCCCTTTCGTTACCTTAGTCTTGATCTCGATGGGCTTTGCTGTCGCAATGGTGGATCCGCCGATGGTGATGTTCGGCATGGCACTGGTCTACGCAGCTTCAGGGCCTGCGAAAGGTCTTTGGCGGCATTTGCAAAAGCGCTCAGGAGCGAGGGCAAATCATGTTGATCCGTAAACCAAGCGACATCCTCAGTTCTGAAATAACGCCCGAAACGGCCTATTACAACCGCCGACAGTTCATCGCCACCGGGGCCCTTGGTTTTGCAGGGCTTGCGCTACCGTCCCAAGCTGATGCGGGGTTGCAGGAAGACGATGAAGTGACGCCTGAAAGCATCGTCACCGGTTACAACAATTTTTATGAATTTGGCACAGACAAGTCAGATCCTGCTGAATATGCGCATGAAATGACCACAGATCCCTGGAGCGTCACTGTCTCTGGTGAAGCCAACAAGACGGGGACCTTCGCCTTTGAAGACATCATAAAGGGCCTCGATGTCGAGGAGCGAATCTATCGTTTTCGTTGCGTGGAGGCATGGTCAATGGTTGTCCCTTGGATGGGTATACCGTTGAGGGATGTTTTGGCGCAGTTTGAACCAACGGGCAATGCGAAGTTTGTAGAGTTCGAAACTCTGTACCGGCCCAGTGAGATGCGCGGGCAACAAGGATTCTTTTCCAGCATAGATTGGCCCTATATTGAAGGTCTGAGAATGGACGAGGCGAACCATCCGCTTACGCTGATGGTCACAGGCCTTTATGGGAAAGAGCTGCCTAACCAAAATGGAGCACCTTGGCGTCTCGTGGTGCCATGGAAGTATGGCTTCAAGAGCATCAAGTCGATCGTCAGTATACGCTTTACAGAGAGAGAGCCAGTCAATACGTGGAAGCAGTTGCAGGCCAGCGAATACGGCTTTTATGCCAATGTGAATCCAGCGGTATCGCATCCGCGTTGGAGTCAGGCGACAGAAAGACGCTTGCCCAGCTCGCTGTTCAACGTCAATCGTCGACCAACGCTACCATTCAATGGTTACGCGGATGAAGTTGCTGCGCTTTACACCGGTATGGACTTGCGCAAGTTCTATTAATGGTTCGCTCGAACGCGAAGCCCATCTTGGCTGCAGGTCTGCTGCTACCCTTGATTTGGTTGCTGTTCTTAATCTATCTAGAGACTCGACAGACTGGTCTCGGGCTTGGAGCTGACCCAGTTGAGGGGCTGCTTCATTATCTAGGCGAGTGGAGCATGATTTTGCTGTTGCTTGCTTTTTCCGTCACACCACTAAGCCGCCGTTTTAGATGGCCTTGGTTGGTGAGAAGCCGGCGGATGATCGGTTTGTTCGCCTTTGTCTTTGTCATCTGCCACTCACTTGTTTTTGCGGTTTTTTACGTGCAGCTGCAGGGGCAGGT
>CAJWZG010000165.1 GCA_913049565.1 uncultured Gammaproteobacteria bacterium | reverse complement strand
TGAACACATATCCTATAATTTGTTCCCGGGCAGCACTGCGATAGGCGCGAATAACAGGCGGGTCACCGGCTTTTGCAGAGAAGTTGGCTTGGTTAGTCAGCCATACATTTTTGTCTGAGATTGCGCTGAGCCGCTCTTGCACGGACAAATAGTCCAGAGCGGGTTTGTCGGCGTTGCGTAAGGTTAACTCAAACGCGCCAGTCTTGCCGGTGAGCTCTTCGGCGACTTGCAGCATTTGGTAATGACCGTCATGCACCGGGTTAAATGAGCCGGGGATCAGTAGACGGCCGTCATCATCACCGTTACACCAGCGGTAGGGTTCGGCCTCGAGCAGAGGGTGCCACTGAGGGGGCGCCACATGCAGATCTGCGTTACCCGTTGCGGATGACCTATCAAGCAGTACGGTCTTCAAGCTGTTGAGCATCGCCTTACGTAGATGCTCCTCTTGTTCTTCGCGACTAAGGTAGGCGGCCAGCGTCAACCGAAATTGGTGGGTAAGAGTGGCCGTTTGAATCGCCCAGTGAGCGCGGGTTTGCCCTCGTTTGGTTCGATCCGTGACAAGACTCGCGGTACAGCCGAGGCCGAATAAATGATCCTCCCCCAAAGCGCGCGCGCGTTGATAAGCTGCCATGGCCAACGCTCTGGCGGTTGTTGATGACGCTGACTGTTCTGGTGAACCACCGAGAAGGTCGGTTAACGCTAGGTCCGCGTAGGGGATTGAGGCATCAAGTAGTGTGCGTGAAGCTCCTGGCACCGCAAGCAGTTCCGACAACAGTGAGGCACCGCCGCCGGTGATATGGAATACGCCGCGCCAAGAAGAGTCATGCAAATTCTGGATAATACTCATGGCTCGCGCCTCAGTCAGTTGCGCCAAAAAATTGTTTCACGCGTGCAACGAAGCCATCCAATTGATCGTGATGTACCCAATGCCCAGCATCGGCAAAGGCTTCCACTTCCAGTGGGCAGTTGAAGCTTTTGGTGCGTCCATCGGCAATAGGATCTGATGCCCAAGACTCTAATCCGCGAACTAGCAGCGTTGGGCAAGTAATATCGCCATAAAGTTTGGTCATATCCTCAAAAGGGATGCCAATGGGTGAAAAGTTGCGAACGTAATTGTCAAACTTCCAGCTATAGGTGCCGTCTTCGTTTTGATTGCTGCCATGAATGGTTAAGTGCCGGGCCTGTGTTTCAGACAGGTGGGGGTTTTCGGTCTGCATCCGCTGGAAGGCATCTTCCAGCGATGGATAGCGCTTAACCATACGGCCAGAGGACTTTCGTACATCGCCCATCCAATTATGCAGACGCTGACTCATACTCTGCCCCATACGTTGTTTGATCATAGCTGGAGGTGGCCCCATGCCTTCAATTGAGACAAGCTTGTCGACGTTGTCAGGGTGCAGGGCCGTGTACAGCAACGAGATCGAGCCGCCTAAAGAATGCCCAATGACAGTAACCGGCGACATATGCTTTTGCTGCAGCAGCTGTGCAATGTCGTATACGTAGTCGATCTGATTGTAGCTACCGCCTACATTCCACTCGCTATCACCGTGACCTCTCAGGTCAGGGGCAATAATGTGATAGTCATGGCGGAAATGCTCGGCCACCCAGTCCCAGTTGCGGCAATGGTCGCGTCCGCCATGAATTAAGATCATAGGCGGCGCATCAGGATTGCCCCAGTCTGTGTAGTGCAAGCGTAGACGCTGGGAAAAGTAGGTGTGGGACGTTGGGCCCAAGGTAACGGTCATGGCAAGAGTCCTGACTGGCTGAACGATTGGTATGTTCCAGTATAAGTCACCCTCAAGGCTGCGGCGCGCCTATTTGTCAGTAATCGTGCGAGCGCTCGCTAATCGTGCAATCACGGCCTCAATTACAAAGCCTAGGATAAGGATAAAGGTGGCAGCGCTGTGATCTAGCCAGCCCAAAGAGAAAAAGAGTTGCCCGCAGGCGTAGATACCGACGACCCGCAAGATGCTGCCATAGGCCATGCCGCCGGTTTGGCGAACCATCATGAGGTGGGCGTGGAAGTAATTTCGGTAAATGATAATGGCGGGCATGAGGCACATGATGAGGGTGGCATCGCTCGCCATAGCAATCAGCGACAACGGTAATCCCATCAAAGATCCCCAAACCCAGACGTGCATTGGCGTGAGACTAAAGATCAACATAATGGCGGTAATGCCCACACCGATAAGCCTCATAAATCGCCGTTTACTGGCAAGATCGTCGAAACCAAAACTGATAAAAAAATGGCGGAACTGGTTGGCCGCCTGCTGAAATATCATGCTGAAGTCAAAAGCGACGCGTAGTGCAGCAATAGTGGCTATGCCCTCGGGGGTGCGCGCAACAAAGGCGAACAAGATTGGCCGGCTCAGAGCAAACATTACCCCAGTGGTTGATACGGGGATGAAAAAGTTTAATAGCTCATGGTAGGTAACCTGTTCATGCTCAACATCTGCAGGCGGTTGATACAGTCGATATCGCGCCCAAAGCAACAGCGCTAGCATCACTAAAACGCCAAAGGTTTCCGCTCCCACGACGACGTAGGTCGGTTTGATGGCTAGGGCCAAGCCGCTTAACAAGGCCGTAATGACTGCCCCGAGGTAAACGAAATTGATAGTGGTCATCCAGCCAGTGAGCTTGGCTTGCACCAACAAACCAGAGAAGTAATGCCGTTGTCCGTTCAACAAGATCAAAGGGCAAAGGAGTACGAGGTACTCGCTGACTCGGTTTGTTAGCGCGGCATCCAGGTCAAAAATTACGGAAATCAACCACATCCCTGTATCGGTGCTGGCGATGATCGCCAATGGAATTGTGATTGTGCCGCTGGCGAGTACGACAAATCGCCAAGAGTGCCGAGTAGCGTGAGGGCTTCGCGCATAAACATTGGCAAGTTGAGCAATGAATTGCAGTGATGCGTTGAAAAAACTGAAGACGCCGTAAGACAAGGCTAGAACGGCGAGCTCTGTTATCGCATCAGGGTATTTCGCAAGGGTGGCATTTTGGAACTGTACTGACAGCACCATGCCAACCCCAATCAGGGCAAGGGGCCAATAGAATCGCCAGTAGGCGAGCACCGATGTTGTGCTCGTCTTTTAGCGGCGGAAGGTGAGGCTAAAAGTGACGGGAACGCTGTAGCTGATAGATGGTAAGCCAGCGACCTCGCGCAGCGCCTCTACGCCAGATACCAGTTCAAGTACACCGGCATTAACAATGATCGGAGCAATGGTAGTAACGCTCACGGTGTCTTTATCGACAGTGGCAACTAGCACTTCGCCTTGCACTTGAGTGGACTGCCCAACAAGGCTCAGTTCAGCAGTGATTGGCTTAACCACGGGCGCATTTAGGGCGGTGAACTCACTCAGGTCGATAGTAGTTTTGACTTGAGCTTGTGGGAACGCCACAGCATTGAACAGCATGGATTGCATGCGTTCATTGCGTATCTCGATGCCTGTCGCCACGCTTTCTAGAGCAATGTTAAGTTCTGCCTGTCCTGCGTCGGAAATACCACCGGATAGCTCGGTGAAGGTATGGGTCTCGGCTATATGACTGGCCTTGGTAGAGATGAAATTCAGCTGCGACGATTCGTTTACCAACTGCCAAGATGCCTGAGCGCCCAAACTAAGTAACAAGAGGCCCAGCGCTGCCACAAATTGCACTGCTCGACGGGTGTTGCGAATAAACATGTGAGGCTCCGGAATAATTAAAGTGTTCGGCTGATCAGTTCTTTCATGATTTCGTTGGTGCCACCGTATATCGACTGCACCCGCGCATCGCGATACATACGCGAGATAGGATACTCCTCCATGTAGCCTGCGCCGCCATGTAACTGTAAACAAATGTCGATGATTTGATTCTGTTTGTCAGTGCACCAGTACTTCGCCATAGAGGCCGTTGACGCATCAAGTTCGCCAGCCAGATGTTTTACGAGGCATTGGTCGACGAAGGTACGCGCAATCAACGCCTCGGTTTTACACTCCGCCAACTTAAACTTAGTGTTTTGGAAATCCAGTACCCGCTGCCCAAAGGCCTTGCGCTCTTTGACGAAATCTAAGGTCAGTGTAATCGCCCGCTCCATGTCGACGACCGCTGCCTGCGCTATATTAAGTCTTTCTTGCGGTAGCTGCTGCATGAGCTGGACGAAGCCCTTTCCTTCTTCACCCACCAAATTGGCCGCTGGTACGCGGCAGTCTTCAAAGAAAAGTTCGGAGGTGTCCGCAGCGGCTTGTCCTAACTTTTTGAGATTGCGTCCCTTGGTGAAACCCTCCGTGTCTTTTTCGACAACGATTAAGCTGATGCCCTTGGCACCTTGCGACGGGTCTGTTTTTGCCACTACGATCACTAGATCGCAGTGCTGGCCATTACTGATATAAGTCTTCGAGCCATTGATGACGAACTCGTCACCGTCACGAATTGCCGTGGTGCGAATGCTCTGTAAGTCTGAGCCGGTATTGGGTTCGGTCATGGCAATGGCGCCAACCTTGATGCCCGCGGCCATGCCGGGTAGCCAGCGCTGACGCTGCTCCTCAGTGCCGTAGTGCAGAAAGTATGGTGCAACAATCTGACTGTGTACTTGCGATCCTAAGCCAGAGGCCCCTGAGCTAAGCTGTTCTTCCATGATCACAGTTTCGTGGCGGTAGTCACCGCCAGCACCGCCATAGGCTGTCGGGATTTCCGCCAGCAAAAAACCAGCTGCCCCGGTCTTACTCCAGGCGTCTCTGTCCACGATGCCGTTGGCTTCCCAGCACGATTGCTGGGGTGCTAGTTCGGTTGTGAAAAATTTTCGTGCGGCGTCGCGGAGCATGGATAACTCATCGGTCATCCAAGGCGATGTGTAATTTTCGAATAGGTCGGTCATAGGTGTCCCCTGAGAAAATTGCCGGTGCCAGAGCGCTGGGCACCGAGTGGTATTTCACGCAGTAGGAAAGGTTATCACTGCCCTAGGGGTAATCGAAGTTGTAATCGAGTCGGCAACCTAAGCTGCATGCGGGTTTTGCCCAGACGCCAGTCGTCCTTTGATTGGTCTTCTAGCCACGGGAAGATGCTGGTACGAAAGTGTTCGAAATCAGGTTTGGTCATGCTGCGAAAGCTTGGGTGCCCCGGACGACTACAAAAAGCCCCTCCATCCATTAGATGTGAACAATAGCTTTTATCCGACCGATAATTGGACCGTGAAGGTTAAGGTGAAGATGACTCGCCGAATCGATAGAAATCGAGAAAGCGGGCGTAGTGACGTTTGACGAGAAGCCCTGCATGTCCGCTGCGCTGAAAGTAAAGTATGACGTTTAGATCAATCGTGGGTTTAGAATACTGAAGTATTAACGAACAGACATCGCCCTAGGCCAAAAGCTTATGGGCGACGTTTGATCGCGCTTCGCTAGTTGGAGGCTTCGACGGTCTCCAAAACCACCTCTTTTAGTTCCTCAGGCGCGGTTTGCGGGCTGAAGCGTCCGACGACTTGACCATTACCGTCTACGAGAAATTTCGCGAAGTTCCACGGAATGTCCGCGTTGCCCTCTTCATCGGTGCGCGCACTTTTGAGCATGTTATAGAGTTCACACGCCTGGCTACCGTTGACATCTATTTTGCTGAAGATCGGGAAATTAGCCTGATATTTGCTCTCGGCAAATTCCAAAATCTCTGCGTCTGTTCCCGGCTCCTGAGCGCCAAACTGATTGCACGGAAAAGCCAGAACGGTGAAAGGGTGATCGCTGAATTCTTCTTGCAGAGTACGCAACCCGGCGTACTGATTGGTCAGGCCTCAGCGGCTGGCCACATTGACGATCAAACAGGTTTTTCCTGCAAATTGGTCAAAGGAGACATCGTCGCCCTTGGCATCGGTCATGGTGAATTCATGAAATTGGCTCATCGGCTTTCCTTCGTTGGTGGATACACGACCTTAGCGCAATCTGACGGATCGTCAAACGCGTCAGATTTCCCTCTGAAACCGCAGTAGCACTACTGACCTCTTGTGTTTAACATCTCATCTCGGGAACTAGGAAAGATCAAGGCTTGTATCAAGAGGGAGGGACAGGATCGATCCAACGGATCGTCATTCTTTTTGTCCTGCTAGGTGAATGGCCTCGTGATACTTGCCAGCGCCAACTGGCGACAATAGGGTCTATTCCGGCTGTGGGGGAATTCGTTGCGGCCTTAGTTCAAAAGTGCCAGCGGTGCAAATCGCTGAATGGACATAAAAACTTTACAAAAAGAGGAATTAACGATGCGCGATGTTGTAATTGTCGATAGCGTACGCACGGG
>CAJWZG010000164.1 GCA_913049565.1 uncultured Gammaproteobacteria bacterium | reverse complement strand
TGGGTAGCCCGTTCAGCGGCGTACAAAATACATCCAGCGGCGTCGATGCGCGTGGTTCGATCCGCGTCACATGCCGCTGCGACGGCGTAAACATAGGCTCTAGCAGCATTTGTCTCCGTATACATGTCAGCAATTTTTGCCTGCATAAGTTGAAACTCGCCGATAGACTTCCCGAACTGTTGGCGCTCATGGACGTACGGCATTGCTACATCAAGAGCGGCGCGACTAAGTCCTAGCGCCCCACCGGCAAGCACCACGCGCTCGAAGTCTAACCCACTCATAAGAATACTGACGCCCTGACCAACTTTGCCAAGAATTTGACGCTTTGGTATACGACAATCCTCGAAAATTAATTCTGCAGTGTCAGATCCGCGCATGCCCATTTTATCGAGCTTCTTGCCAGCGCTAAAACCATCCATTCCTTTTTCCACAAGGAATGCAGTGATGCCCTTTGATCCCAGGGCGGGGTCGACAGTGGCATAAACCACCAAGACGTCGGCCCCTGGACCGTTCGTAATCCACATTTTATTACCGTTAAGAACATAGTCATCACCGTCATCGGTCGCCCGCAGGCTCAAACTGACGACATCGGAACCCGATCCCGGTTCGCTCATAGCGAGAGCGCCTAAATAGTCACCGGAGACCAGCTTTGGCAGGTATTTTTGCCGCTGTTCCTCAGAACCAAAACGCACGATCTGGTTGACGCATAAATTGGAGTGAGCGCCGTACGAAAGGCCTACCGAACCTGAGGCTCGGCTGATTTCTTCAAGCGCTACTGTATGGGCCAGATAGCCCATATCCACACCACCGTACTCGGCGGGTACCGTGATCCCTAGCAAGCCGAGTTCGCCGAGGCGGGGCCACAGGTCGCGTGGAAACTCATTGTCCCGGTCTATATCGGCAGCTCTTGGCGCCAACTCGGTAGCGCAAAAACGCGCGACACTGTCCCTCAACTGGGCAATAGTTTCCCCGTGCCCGAAGTCAAAATCTGGTACAAGGTGCATGACATGCCCCATCAGCTAAATGATTCCTATGTTAACCGATATCGCGTTAGCTGAGACGGAAACAACCTAATGGATGATCGACTCAACTAGAAACGGTGCGGTACGCAGGTCAGCAAGAAGGTTTAGCTCAACCACCTGAAGCCGAGCGTCTACCGTCAATGCGCGAAATGTACCCTGGCCTCAACTGCGTAACCTAGCGAACAGCGGGGCCAACAAAGCGGCGTGGGCTCAGAGCACACCCCTTAAGCTGCATGGTTACATCTACAGCTTGGAGACAGGGATGTGGGATCTAGGCCTCTCGACCGATGGAACTTAATTGTCTTGGAGAGATCTAAATCAAACCCTGCTTTTTTACCCATTCAAGAGTTTGATCGAGAGCGATGGCAAGTTTCGCCGCAAGTTCATCAATTTGCCCCTCGCTAATAATCAACGGCGGACAAATCGCAATCGAATCACCCAAGTTGCGCAGCACCAGCCCAGCCTCGTGGCAGGCGTTCGAGCAAAATGCTCCCACACCGTCACTGGGTTGAAAGGGCGTTCTAGGATCAGCACAGCGAACTAGCTCTAGAGCAGCAATCAGCCCTTTGCCGCGTACTTCGCCGACAATAGGGTGCCCAACAAATTGCTGCAGTCTTTGCTGCAACAGCGACCCCATCGATTGCGAGTGCGCAAACAAATCCATTTCCTCCATGAGCTCTAGATTCCTCAACGCTACAGCCGCACAAACTGGATGACCAGAGTAGGTAAACCCGTGCGCGAAATTTCCCAGTTCACTTGATTGATCTGCAAACGCTTCATACATGTATTCAGGCAGCAAAACTGCACTGATTGGCAGATAGGCGGAGGACAGCGCTTTGGCAATGCTCATTGTTGTCGGCCTAATGTCCATGGTTTGCGCGCCAAAAGGATTACCCGTGCGGCCAAACCCGCAAATCACTTCATCGTCTATAAACGCAATGTCATATTTATCCAGCACCTGTTGCACGCGTGGAAAGTAATTTTCTGGCGGCACGATGACACCACCAGCTCCCATAATCGGCTCTGCGATAAAGGCGGCTACGGTGTCTGAACCTTCATGCGTGATCATCTGCTCCAAGTCATCGACCAACCGCTGCAAAAAATCCGACTCGCTTTCCCCGGGACGACCCTCACTGTAATAGTGTGGCGACGTCGTGTGCAGGACACCTGCCATAGGTAAATCAAATGCCTTGTGGAACGGCGGCAACCCCGTCAAAGACCCGCTAGCCACTGTGACGCCGTGGTAGCCACGCTTGCGCGAAATGATTTTCTTTTTTTCTGGCTTTCCGATCGCGTTGTTGTAGTACCAGATCAGTTTCATTTGGGTATCGTTGGCGTCACTACCCGAGAGGCCAAAAAACACTCGGCCGGCATCGAAAGGAGCCATTTTTTTTAGCTTGTCTGCTAACAACACTGACGGTTCATTGGTCCGGCCCGCGAACAGTTGGGAGTAGTTAAGCTTAACCATTTGCTCGTAGGCAACTTTGGCGAGTTCCTCCTGCCCGTAGCCAATCGCCGTACACCACAAACCCGCCATGCCTTCTAGGTACTGCTTACCGTGGTTGTCGGTGACGTAAACTCCATTAGCACTCTCCAAAACCATGGGGCCATGCTGCTGGTGTTGAGCAAGATTAGTTGATGGATGCAACAGATGCTGCAAGTCCATTCCCTCAACGGTAACGCTTGGGTATTCGTTGTGTGTCGCGTATCTGGAAATCTCTACCATGTCGTGCCTCTCATTAGTCGAGCTATGTCAATCTAGATCAATGTTGGAGCGCTTAGCGAGAATTCCTCCATCACTGAATCAGCATAATCGATACGGGCTGTGAGTGCTGCGGGGTCGCCATGACATAAGCGCAAGCAGGCCTCAGCCATATGCTCGACTGGCGTTACCCGATCCTCGTTACTCTCATTGATCAGCTTGTGATGCATAACGCCCGGAGTCGCTACCAATCCCGGAGATATCACATTGACCCCAATGCCGTCATCGAACACTTCCTGAGCCAACCCCGTAGTAAAGCGCTCTAACGCGGCCTTGCACATGCCATATACAGTGCCGCCTTTTCCGGGCATCTCTTTTTCGGGATGGATAGCAGCATGAGAAGAAACATTAAGGATCCAGCCTGAGCCTCGCTCTTGCATACCCGGCAGGACCAGCTGAGCCAACTCAAAGGGCGCCCATACCTGAACGTCCATCATCAGACGGAATCGCTTTTCAGGAAAATCTGCCACAGGGATAAAGTAGGTAATGGCGGCGTTATTCACCAAGATGTCGATGGCCCCATACGCTTGAAGCGCTGTATCGACTAAATTTTGACGGTCTTCCGCAAGCGCAAGATCCGCCTTCACCGCTAATGCCTCACCCCCTGCAGCGACAATATCGGCAACCGTTTCATTGATCGATCCCGGCAAATAGTGGTCGCCTTCAGCTACAGTACGTGCAGAGACAACAACCTTTGCTCCCTCCATCGCGTAGCGTCGCGCTAATGCATCGCCGATGCCTCGGCTCGCCCCAGTTATAACCGCAACTTTCCCCGCAAGTACTCCTTCTGCATTAATCGATGTGGTCATATATCTCCCCCTCGTTAGCCATGGAATTCAAGAACTCATTTATTGGATTATGACAGCCGTTCAATGCGAGTTCCCAACCCTGTAAACACTTCATAAGCAATAGTTTGGGCATGAGCGGCGACTTCCTCAACGGGCAAATTGGGGCCGAATACCTCTACCCAATCTCCCTCGGCAATTTTGCAGTCAGCCAGAGTGCTGTCGGCAAGTTCGACAACCAGCGAGTCCATGCTTACGCGGCCTACGATCGGCAATCGCTGGCTTCTGAGCAAGACATCGCCTCGATTCGACAGTAACCGGGGTACGCCGTCCGCATAACCAATGCCAACCGTTGCCAACCGGCCTCGCTCGCGTATCTCGTAAGTGCTGCCGTAACCTACCATCATGCCTGGCTCCACCCTGCGGACCTGCAATACTTGAGCCTGCAATGTCGCCACCGTCGTCATCGGAAGAGCCGCTGGCGCAGAGCTAAACTCGGTGTGCGGATTGACGCCATAAAGCGCTATGCCAAGCCGATCTATCCTAGGTTCCCGCCATGGCTGTTCAAGCAAATCGCCGTCATGCTGATCCGCTAGTACTCCGGCACTGTTGTTCAGACTCAACAGTGCACTCGGAAAGCGGTCTTGAAGGGCCGATGCACAGACGCCAAAACGCTCTTGCTGCTGACGGCGCATCGGGTCACTGTATTCGTCAGCGCGCGCAAAGTGACTCATCACAAGTTCAATTTGCAGTGGTGGTAGCGTGTCAAAATTATAGTCAAAAGCCAGGCCGAGCCGTTGCATGCCGGTATCAATATGCAGGGCCGCCGCACCCGCACCCGAGCAAGCAGACCATCGGGAGCACTGTTCAGGTGTGTTCAGGACCGGAATCAAATTTTCGGTGATACACGTATGAAGACTCTCGTGCGTTGGCCCTAACAAAACGTAAATCTTAGCAGCGGGTAAAAGCGCCCTTAGCTGGCGACCCTCTTCAGCGAAAGCCACAAAAAAGCGCCGACAACCCTCATGCCACAGACGCGTAGAAACCGCTTCTAGCCCTAATCCATAAGCGTTAGCTTTCACCACCGCTGCGGCTTGGTCAAAGGCCACTGATTCTCCATTACGTTGGCGCAAACGGTGGAAATTCTGAGCTAATGCATCTAAATCAACCTGCAGGCGCGGCGTCGTCATGATCTGTATAGCCTCTTCATGATTCCGGCGAGAGCGTGTTGATATAAGCCACAACGTCCAAGTAGTCAGCAGGTTTTTGCAACACTACAGACATCGCTTTCATCTGCCGCCCTCCATGGTCACTTGCGTGGTAGCCGCGTTTGCCCGCGGCGAATTTTTGTAGCTGTGCCAGTAAATACCAGTCGTTTTGCCCGGACAAACGCGGCGCGGCCATCATCTCTAGCCCCTGCGCGGCTTCGCCGTGACAGCTTACGCAGGAAGCGTAGAGCTCTTGACCTCGCTTTGTATCACCGCTAATCGTCTGCAATGGTTGGTTGTTCGGCAAAGAAATTATGTAGGCCACAAGATCGTTCAACGCTTTTTCTGAGGACAACTGCGGTCCTCTCGACATCGCTGCCATCTGGCGCCCCTTAGCGTCTCCAGGCGCAGCGCCTCTTATACCCGACTGAAAATTTTGTAGCTGCTTGAGTAGGTAAGCAGACTGTTGACCGGAAATTTTCGGGGCTCCCATCGCACGATTACCCTGGCCTGATACCCCATGACAAGCGGTACAAACCGGATACAGTCGTTGTCCTACATCGGCGCTACCAGCCGCCCAGACTGCCTGATGTAAGCTCAGGGCCGCTATCGATAACATCACCGACACCGCGCCATGGGCTAGACTTTTTAAACGCTGCCTGTCTGAGATGTGCATCCCGTTTCTATCCGCTGTTCATTGATCGTTTTCATGCCCAAATCCCAATTTTTCTTCGTTGAACAAAACTATAATCATGGGGGCGCTAGGTGCACGACGATATGCCTTAGCTAGCAACCTACCACCAGAACCTATGCACAAGGGATCGATATGACTGCAGTCTCAAACTCGTCCACTAATGGCCGAATCGTCACGCTGATTCATGATTCAGCGATTCTCAGAGACAATCCATTGGGCGACCCGCACCTGCGCAAAGTCTCTATCTATTTACCCGCAGCATACGACAGCACTCGCCATGCCCATAAGCGTTTCATTACGCTTTACGATTTGGCTGCTTTTACCGGCAGCGGTTTGGCGCACCTTAACTGGCGCAACTTTGATGAAAATCTTGCCGAGAAACTCGATCGGCTAATTACTACCAAAAAAATGCCGCCCGTTATCGTAGTGATGCCGGACTGTTTTACTGGATTGGGCGGCAATCAGTACATTAACTCTTCGGCCATTGGTCGCTATGCAGATTATCTCAACCAAGAGCTGGTGCCATTCGTCGACAGAGAATTTCGAACCTTGGCAGAACCCGCCCACCGAGGCTGTTTTGGTAAGTCCTCTGGCGGATATGGCGCCATGCGTCTGGGTATGGCGTACCCGAACGTCTGGGGCGCTATTGCCAGTCATTCTGGAGACGCTGAGTTTGATTTTGTCTATGGATCCCAGTGGCCAGCCGCTCTGACCCATCTGCAAAATTTTTCCGACCCGTCGCTAAAACCAGGAAAGCAGGCAGTTAAGCGGCAAACGAATCCGGGCCTGGATGATGGTCGAGTAAAACGCTTTTTG
>CAJWZG010000163.1 GCA_913049565.1 uncultured Gammaproteobacteria bacterium | reverse complement strand
CAATCTCGCCTACCAACTTGACCGGCGGTATCGGGTAGCGCACCACGGGGTGGAACTGCTGCCCCCAAGCGCCGGACCGATGAGCGCGCAAACCTTCACTCCCGGCACCGTCTGGCAAGACGATGAAATGACGGTAACCAGCTTTCTGGTGGATCATCATCCGATTCACCCCGCTGTCGGGTATCGCTTCGATTACCAAGGTCGTTCGGTAGTCATCAGCGGTGATACCAACGCTTCAGAGTCGCTGTTTACCGCAGCCAAGGATGCCGACATCGTCTTTCACGACGCCTTGGCCCGTCATACGCTCGACATTATGCGTAACGCGATGGCCGCTGCCGGCCTCTCGAGTGTGGCGCAAATCGTGACCGACGTGATCGATTATCATGCTGACACTCTCACCCTAGAGGAGGGGGCAAACGCAGCCGGTGTCGAACTGCTCGTGCTCTATCACTTGGTGCCAACACCCCTGAACGATATGACCGAGAGCATGTTCAAACGCGGTCTCGGGGACAGCACTCTATTGGCTCACGACCTGCAAACGTTTGAGTTACCGGCTCAATCAGATGAGATCATCATTCGCTGAGTCGGCGTTTATTTGCTGATAGTCTTGCCTTGAGCAATTAAAGGCAGCCTATTCATGTTTCAACCGCTACAGAATCGTCGTTTGCGTAACAGCAGCGAGCTATCGTTTCGCTTAATCGTTTCGCTGATTTTAGTGATCGTAGCTGTTCAGCCCGTGGTAGCAGCAGCGCCCCACAACAAGCATATGTCTATGGGCAAACCGGGCACAGACATCAAACTGTTGCCCGACGCATTAGGTGATTACGAGTGGGCAATGACTACCGATAATGCTGATGCTCAGGCGTTCTTCAACCAAGGTATGCAGCTGCGCTGGGCTTACAACATGCCAGAGTCGATAGCATCGATGGTCAAGGCCAGAGAACTCGACCCAACCTGCGCCATGTGTTTCTGGGGTGAAGCCTTCTCACGAGGCTCCTTCCTCAATGGAGGCATGAGTGCAGACCAAGCAGCGTTAGCCCGTATAGCGATTCAACGGGCAAATGAACTCAAAGCCAACAGCTCCGCGATGGAGCAAGCTCTTATTGAAGCGGCTCTTGTGCGTTACCCTGAAGACTATGATCCGCAAAAGCGCCGGCCAGTGGACGAAGCATTTGCCGATGCGATGTCACAGGTCTACATCGCTTATCCGAACAATAATGATGTCGCCGCCATCTACGCGGTGTCTTTGTTTTTGCTGGAAAATCGGCGAGGTTATCGAGATTTGGCCGACCCTGATCTGAAACGCTTACACTCGGTGCTCAGGCAGGCGTTGGCCCGAGACATCAAACATCCAGGCGCCTGTCATCTGTACATTCACGCGACAGAGTCTAGCCAGCAACCTGAGTTGGCCTTGGCCTGTGCAGATCATCTGGCCTCTGCGGTACCTATTGCCAGCCATATTCAGCATATGCCATCACATACTTGGAATGAGGTAGGCCTGTGGGGGCGCTCAGTGCGCGCGAATATCGCCGCCAACAATGCAGACAAGCTGGCAGCCGAAGGGCGAGGCTTCTCATACGGCCCAACTCACAATTTGCATATGCTGTTGTTTGCCGCGTCTTATGATGGTCAGGGAGCCGTGGCGACTCAAGCAGGTAAGGATTATCGTAAGTACGCAGAGGATGCCCAGTTCGAGGCAACGACACTGATTCGCTTTGGCCGATTTGATGAAGTGCTTACGCTAAAGCATCGACCTGACAACTCGGCATCCGCAGCCATCTACGATTTCGCCAAGGGCTATTCCAAGCTAAAAACTGGCGATACCGAGGGCGCAACAACGACACTGGCGACTCTGCGAAACTATGTGGGGACCACCGACGATATGATTCGTTTCCACCCGGCAAAAAATGTTGTTGGTGTGCTCACTCAGATTCTGGCCGGCGAAATCGCACTGTCTGAGGGTGAGACTGAAGCTGCCATCGGGCATTTTGAACATGCCGTCGCGTTGGAGGATGGTCTGGATTACGACGAGCCCGAACCGCTACCTTTTGCCGCACGACATTGGCTCGGACAAACGTTACTGGACGCAGATCAACCCACCAAGGCAGAGGCGGTTTTTCGAGCAGAGCTTGCAGACCATCCGCACAACGGTTGGTCGCTCTTTGGGTTGAAACAGGCGTTGGCAGCGCGAGGCTTGGACGACCCGCTAGTGAACAAGGATTACGAGCAGAGCTGGGCTCGTGCCGATGTTTGGCTTTCCGGCTCAAAGTACTAGCCTCACCGCAGGGAATCACACGCATGAAAATCACCGCCCTAGAAACCTTCATCGTCGCCCCTCGGTGGTGTTTTCTCAAAATTACCACCGACGAAGGCTTAGTCGGTTGGGGAGAGCCAGTATTGGAGGGTCGCGCGCACTCGGTGGCAGCGACGGTCAGCGAGTTGGCCGACTACCTGATTGGCGAGGATCCACTGCAAATAGAGCGGCACTGGCAAACGCTGTACCGCGGCGGATTTTATCGCGGGGGTGGTATTCACATGAGCGCTATCGCAGGTATCGATCAAGCGTTGTGGGATATCAAAGGCAAATATCACGACGCGCCTGTACATCAGCTACTGGGCGGCCAAGTACGCGATCGCATACGGGTTTATGCCTGGGTGGGCGGCGACCGACCCGCAGACATCGTGAGTAGCGCACAACGCGCCATCGCCGACGGCTTTAAAGCCACCAAAATGAACCTCACCGAGGAGCTGCAGGTCGTCGACAGTATCAGCAAGATTGATGATGCAGTACAGCGTATCGCCCTCCTGCGAGAGGCCGTGGGCAGCGCCCTCGACATTGCAGTGGATTTTCATGGGCGCGTACATGCCCCTATGGCAAAAACGCTGATACATGCCATTGAACCTTATTCACCAATGTTCATCGAAGAGCCTGTACTAAGCGAGCATCTGGATGTGATGGCTGAGCTACGCAGACAAACCCATGTGCCCATCGCAACCGGCGAACGCTTGTTTTCACGGTTTGACTTTAAGGATCTGTTCACGCTGGGCGCAGCAGACATCGTTCAGCCAGATTTATCCCATGCGGGGGGCATTACCGAGTGCAAGAAGATTGCCGACATGGCGGAGACTTGGGATATTGCCCTCGCCCCCCACTGTCCGCTGGGACCCATCGCTCTGGCCGCATGCCTGCAAGTTGATGCCGTTTGCCAAAACGCCTTCATACAAGAGCAGAGTCAAGGTATTCATTACAATCAAGCCAATGACCTCACAAGCTACTTGCATAACCCCGAGGTGTTTTCATTCAGCGAGGGGTTTGTGGATATTCCCCAAGGGCCCGGACTTGGTATCGAGATAAACGAAGACGCGGTGTTTGAAAGCGCCGAAACAGGCCACCGCTGGCGTAATCCGGTCTGGCGACACCCCGATGGCAGCATCGCCGAGTGGTGATGAACACAAACCGGCTACGGATTCAGGCAAACACATCAGGGAGAACACTATGGGCAATATCGCATTTATTGGCCTTGGCAACATGGGCAGCGGCATGTGCGCAAACCTAGCCAGCGCAGGGCATCTAGTATCGGCCTACGACCTCAACGCGCAGGCGGTCAGAAAAGCGGTAACCGCGGGCGCCACCGCAGCAGATAATATCGCGCAGTGCGTTGCCAATGCCGAAGTCATCATCACCATGCTGCCTGCCGGTAAGCATGTGCACGGGGTCTACTTTGATGACGACAGCGTGCTCGCGCACGCCAGCTCCGCGGCACTGTTAATTGATTGCTCCACTATCGCGGTCACTGAAGCGCGCGACGCGGCAAGTCGGGCTAAAGATTTAGGATTCAGTTCTCTGGATGCCCCAGTGTCTGGCGGGGTAGCTGCAGCCAGCGCGGGCACGTTGACCTTTATGGTTGGCGGTGCAACCGACGATTTCGCGCGCGCCAAGCCCATTCTAGAGTCCATGGGGAAGAATGTTTTCCACGCCGGACCGTCAGGCAATGGACAGGCTGCAAAAACCGCGAACAACATGTTGCTGGGCATTTCTATGATCGCCACCTCGGAAGCCTTCAATTTAGCCGAGCAGTTGGGACTGGACGCACAAACCTTCTTCGACATTTCATCCAAGGCGTCGGGCCAGTGTTGGTCAATGACCTCCTATTGCCCTGCCCCGGGCCCGGTGGCTGCATCGCCAGCCAATAACAATTACGAACCCGGATTTACCGTCGCTATGATGCTGAAAGATTTGCGGCTCGCCAAAGATGCCGCCGAAGACACAGGGGCCGCAATCGCTCTCGGCGAGCAAGCCGAAGCACTTTATGCCCTGCTAGATGATCAAGGCATGACCGCAAAGGATTTTTCAGTGGTGATGGAACACATTCAGACGAGCTAATTGTTTCCGCCGGCACTTCGCAGCACGGTGACATACTCTTGCCACGACAAGCTGCCGTCGCTGTTCAAATCGACTCTGAGGAATGCCTGCCGATAGCCCCGAAAACGCTTCACCTGCCGCGCCATAGCAAAGTCAATCTCGGCGTTGGCGTCAATAAACGTGCGGAACTGAAGCATCGTAAGATTGCCGTCGCCGTCTTCATCCGCAGCTTGATAGTTTGCATGAACCTGACGCAGTGTTTGCAACAACGCCTCACGGTCAGCGCTCTCTGCACCTAGCGCACCGGGAGCCATTACCAGTGCGGCTAGAACCAAAGACGCTTTAAGCAGCGCCCTTATTAGCTGTAGTGCGACGTTGTTTTTCCAACAGATCATTGTTACCCCCTCTCTTTTTGGCTGTTCTTTTAATACGGAACGCCTCTATTCTTCAGATCGTCCTTCAAATATCGCCACTGCCTGAGAAAGGTCGCTGGTATCACTCGACTCTTCTGCGGCGAGCAACCCTACTAACGTATCAATCAAGTGATGTATGAAAAGATCGCTAGTCTTACCGCGAAACGCATTGACTTGTTGCGCATGACTGTAAACCGACACGCTAACGTAACGTATTGCGGAGTCGATTCGCCGCTTAAACGCCTCGTCATCTAACTGAGTCAGGATGCTGCGCAGTAAAGAGGCCAACTGGCCGTCGCTTTCGCTGCTGCCGCGCCGCAGCGCTATCATTGAGGGTACGTCGCTGGATGCCAAGCTTAAACTGAACGCTCTGATGTAGCGACGAAAGTCCGCTTGCCCGCGTGCTAGCTCAAAGGTGGGTTGCACCATGATCTTGGCAACATCTCGCAACGAGGGCGCATTTTTCTTTACTTCAAGCGCTTCAAAGTAGCGGACGCGGCACATGGCAATTTGCTCGTCACGATCACGGTGCGTGGCCGCTATCAAGCCTTCCAAATTTTTAAAATGATATTGCAGGGCCGATTCATTTTTCTGGCCCGCGGTCTCGACAATTTCTCGAATGGTGACGTTATTTGCCCCCTTTTCAGCGAACAGCCGCTCGGCCGCGCGCATCAACGCCTGACGCGTGACTTCGCCTCTGGAAACCTTTTGATCTAACAGTTTTAGTGCCAATGCTTTTGTCCTACTACTAGTTTTTGTTCCAGTGGTTGCTTTAGCGCGACTCTAAATACGCAGTGCCCCAGACGTTGTACCCAGCGACCTTCGGGGTTTGCGGCAGATACATCCCCTGCCAGTCATCAACACTGAGCAGGCTGTAGTCTAGCAATGCGCGTATGTCGCGATTGATATGACAACCGCCGGCAATTTTCCCCCACAGGCCATTCAGACGATTTTGCCACTTCACAATCGACGGGTCTGGGGCGAGCGCATGTTCAGCTATTAACGCGAGCCCACCCGGTCGCAGCACCCTAGCAACTTCTGACAATGCACTCGCGGGGTCGGGAATTGTGCATAGTGTATAAGTGATAACGACGGTATCGATGGAGTTGTTGTCCAAGGGAATGTCTTCGGCACTGGCTTGGCAGTACTCGATGGGCACCGAGGCGTCGGCTATTTTTGGTTGCGCCAACACCCAGCTTTCGCGACTAGGATCGACGCCTAGGACCTCAGTGACCTGACCCGCTTGGTAATGTCGGGCGTTGAGCCCAGTACCAATGCCAAGCTCCAAGACTCGTCCCTTAGCCTGAGGCACGACTTTCTGACGCTGACGCTCAACCGCCGGAGCACCGCAGGCGCAGTTGATTACGTGGGGTAATACATGCTTTTCGTATAACGACATCGGCGCTCTCCTGATACCTGAAACATGAAACCGGAAACCGCAAACCGCAAACCGCAAACAGATAGAAGCTACCGCGGCCTCATATAGTCTCTATCATCACTGCTGCTAGAATGGTGAGGGAGATTCCCCATAAAATCACGC
>CAJWZG010000162.1 GCA_913049565.1 uncultured Gammaproteobacteria bacterium | reverse complement strand
GCTTCGTGATCGTCGTGATCGTCGTGGGCTTCGTGATCGTCGTGATCGTCGTGGGCTTCGTGATCGTCGAGCCCGTCGTGCGTCTGGTGCCCGTCCTGCGCCTCATGGTCGTGCTCAACATGACTTTCATCAGCATGCATCGCATCAATCGCCTCAAGGCTCACAAACAACGCGTTATCGACCGGCGTTCCTGTAACAGAGATCACGCCGCTCACGGTGAACGGCAACTGGTCGTGATGGGTAAAGCTGGTATCGGCCATACCGTGGCTAAGGACGATCGAATCCCCGATGTCATACCCTAGCTCGGCGGCAACTCTTGCACCGAGCACAACATCGGATAACGACGAAAACGGCCCTCCCGCCGCGTAAGTTAGCGCTTGCTCACGAGCATATTTGTATCGGGGGAAAAATTCCGGCGTTGTACCAATCACCCGAAATTGGCGGTGAGAATCACCAAGCGAAATAGGCACCGTCCACGAGACGGATTGTTGTGCCTGAATTTGCTCGACGGTTTCCCAAGAAACGTTGGCGGTTGCCGTGCCAATACGAAAAACCGACAATAGCAACAAATTTACCTCGCCGGTTCTTGCCCCGACAATAAGGTCGACTCCGGACACGGTGCTTTCAAAACCAGATCGAGTTTCCTGTCGAAGATGCTCTACACCCAGCAGCACGAACACGCTAATGGCCACCGAGGCAATGGTGAGAATTACGCCACCCAAGCGGTAACGCAAACTTCGTGACGCAACACCGAATAACGCAAACAACTGGCTCACTAAAGCGTCCTCACTGCTTGATTCAGATCACTCAGCTGTACCTGATGGCTAAAATTTTGTCCGATAGCGGGGTCGTGACTAACAAATATCATGGCGCACTGACGATCTGACAACACCTCAAAAAGCAGACCCAAAAACGCGTCTCGGTTGGCGTGATCAAGAGCAGAGGTTGGTTCGTCTACGAGCAGCACAGAAGGTTCATTAATGAGCGCCCGAACAATGGCCACTCGTTGCTGCTGCCCGATACTGAGCTCTGCGGCGCGGCGCTGATGCAGCATATTAGGAAGATTCATCCGCTCCAGCAGATGGGACGCACGCAACCTTGCGTGCTGACTCTGGGAATCACCAAAGCGTGCAGCCAGCAACACATTATCCAGCGCAGACAAGTAGGGGATTAAGTTGAACTGCTGAAAGACGACACCCAAATTGACTGCTCTAAAGCGGTCGCGTTTGCGATTACTCAACGTTGATAAGGCTGTGCCCAGAATAGTGATCTCTCCCTGGGTCGGCACAAGTAGCCCAGCCAGCAAGGACAGCAGCGTTGATTTACCGCTGCCAGATTCGCCCTGAAGAAATACATGCTGATTTTTGCGCACCTGCCAATCGGCGATATCGAGCACTGGCGCAACGTCACCGCGATACGTATATGATACGTTGAGCAGATTGATGGCGGTTTCGTCCATATCAGCCTTGGACACTGGGTTTCTGATTGTAGCTCATCGTCTGAAGCATCCCTTATTGACGCGGAATGTTACAACGTAACTAATTTGGACTCAAAAAAATGAACTCACTTTTACGCTCACTGTCGGCCTGTGTCCTAGCGCTAACAACATTTACGGCGATGCCCGCTATGGCTGATGCCGAAGAAATATCTTGGCGGGATTTGGTTCCGCCATTGGATGAGTCCCTGATACTCGAGGGCGGTACCGACCTAGGCGAACAGGTGCGTTTCGAGTTGAACAACAAATCCATACGTATTCCTGGGTTCATCGTGCCAGTCGACTTTCAAGATCGACAGGTTGTGACGCGATTCCTGCTGGTACCGTACTTTGGTGCCTGCATACACGAACCTGCACCACCTCCGAATCAAACGATCTACGCCGAATTCGAGCCTGGATATCAGTTAGAAAGCCTTTGGGATCCGTTTTGGATCGAGGGCACGCTAATGACGTCGCGAGTCGAGGAAGAACTGGCGACAGCCTCGTACACCCTGCGCGCCGAAAAAATCGAGCCCTTTACCTACTAAGTAGCCGTTTCAATCAGAGCATTGAACCCGATCACGGGCCTTCCCATTATACTAGATAGGCCAAGGGGGGCCGGAAGAGACCAGAAGAGGCCAAACGGGAGGCCTGAGACGCTATCGAACAATTACCGCTAAGGCTTTGGGCCCGCCCAACTCACCCACTGTGGTTGCTTGAGCATCGACCATTTCAAGACTGCTGAACCGCTCGGTCATCTGCTCAACCACTATCCTGCCTTCAAGTCGGGCCAGGTGAGCTCCTAAACAGACATGAATACCAAAACCCAGCCCGAGATGTGGATTGGGGCTGCGATCAAGCCTGAACGTATCAGGGGCATCAAACACGCGCTCGTCGCGGTTGGCGCTTGCCAGCAAAGGCACCACTAGTTCACCTGCCGGAATCGTCTGTCCCGCTATCTCGACAGCCTGTGTGGTTCTGCGCACCGTGGCTGAAAACGGCGAGTAAAAACGCAATGCCTCCTCTACAAAGTTGCTTGATAGCGTCGGATCACGTTTCAACTGATCGAAAATTTGCGGCTCTTCATGAAAAATTCGGGCTGACGCGGTAATCAACCCCGTGGTGGTTTCATTTCCAGCGATCAACAAAAGGCGACAAAAGCTCAACAGTTCTTCGTCGTCTAACATGCCGTCTTCGGTTTCCGTCGCCACCAGCTGGCCCAACAAGTGATTTTGTGGCTTAGTCCGCAGCAAATTTATCCGCTCCAAGAAGTAAGCATTCATCTCTTCTCCCGCTCTCACGGAGGCTTCGCTTGGGGTGCCGAATAAAATCTCGCCAAAATTTCTGAATATTGCATCAGACCATGCTTTGAAGGTAGCCATGTCGCCATCCTCTACCCCGAGCATTTCTGCGATCACCATAACGGGCAAAGGTGCGGCCAGCGCCTGCACTAGATCGACCTCAGTCCCCTTAGGCACGGCGTCGAGTAGCTGAGCACAGCGTGCGCGGATCTGTTGCTCTTGCAGCTGTATTTGGCCGGGTTTGAAAGCGACGCTGACTAACTTTCGCAGCCGGTTGTGAACCGGTGGATCACTGAACAGCATGCTAGGTGCGCCCCGCTCATCGGCGGGTCGTATGGACACTTCGGACGAAAACGTTGCATGGTCGCGCAGTATGTTTTGCGCGTCGGCATGTCGCGCCACCTGCCAAGGCCCATCGGCTTCCAGCTGGGTTACCGGGGCGTGGTCGCGCAACCACTTAAAACCTTCATAGGGGTTCACGCTTTGTTCTGATTCAGCCATCGAGGGTGTTTCCTGAGTAATGGACAACCAAGTTGTCGCTGGAATATCTGCTAATATTCTCGGTTAAATTTAACCGCAAAAAAAGATAGGTACAGGCAATTGAAACTCATCAGCGACGAAGTACTGATCGACTCAGGACAGCAGGATCCGATCCACGGCACGACCTACCCTATGCTGCATGGTTTCGAATTCAGTAATCCAGCGTCTTGGACTAAGGGCCATCCATTTGACCACTACAAAACAATGCGAGAGCAGGCTCCTGTTATGTGGTCGGGCTCCTACAAAGGTATGTCCGGGTACTGGTCTCTCACCCGTTATGAAGACGTCAAACATGCGGAATTAGCGCACAGTGTGTTGTCGTCGCAACGCGGTGGAATCAATATGGCCGTTGGCCAGCGTCATCAATGGCGGCCAGAAAAGTTGATGCCTGCGGCTTTGAACTCGCTGATCAACATGGACGAGCCGTTGCATCGAGAAATGCGGATGCAGCAGAGCGATTTCTTTTTCCCCGCCTATGTTGAGACAATTCACGACCGTGTTGGGCTCTATATTGATTCATTGCTGGATGACATGGAGCGTAAAGGCCCTGTTGTCGATTTCGCCAAGATGTTTTCTGAGGAGCTTCCTTTATTCACCCTTTGCGAAATGCTGGGCGTCGATGAAGATGAACGCCCGCAGGTCAAAATCTGGATGCATCATCTGGAACTTGCTGCGCAATTCTTGGCCAACCCCTGGCAGACCTTTTTCTCAGAACCAATGTTCCCGTTTCGCTTCAACCGCGTGGTGAGAGACATGTTCGCCTATGGCGAGCGAGTAATGGCGGATAGGCGCAGCAACCCAAGAGAAGACCTGTTGACCATTATTGCTCGGTCGACGCTCAACAATGAGTTATTGCCTCAAGAATTTCTCGACGGTTCTTGGCTGTTAATTATCTTTGCGGGTAATGACACTTCGCGCAATTCACTATCGGGCACTATTCGCCTGATGAACGAGTTTCCAGATCAGCGCGCCATGGTGCTGGAAGATCCAACACTGATTCCGCAGATGTCTGAAGAGGCATTACGCATGGTATCGCCTGTGATCCACATGCGCCGCACGGCGGTTGAAGAAACAGAGATTAACGGCCAAAAAATTGGCAAGGATGAAAAAGTATTGCTTTGGTACGGGGCCGCAAACCGCGACCCGGATGTGTTCCCCAACCCCGATGTCTTTGACATGCACCGACCCAATGTTGAGAAGCACCTCGCCTTCGGACATGGCGTACACAAATGCTTGGGATCAAGAATTGCTAAAATGCAGCTGCGGCTTGCCTTTGAGCGCATTTTTGAGCGCTTTCCTGACATCTACTGGACAGGCAAACAAACCATCGCGCCAAACGCGCTGGTGCATGCCATTTCCAGCATGCAGGTAAACCTGTATGGCAAAAACGGCAGGCGTCCGACACAAGTAGCAGTTCCTGAAGCGAAGAGCGCCTGATTAAGGGCACTTAATAGGCCGGCCGCCACGAGACATTCACACCGTAGCCTATATCCTTGATCGAGCGTTTTTGAGGTGTGATCCCTGATATGTCCCAAGATACAGCCAGCGTTACGGTGTGGTTCGACGGCCAATGCCCGCTTTGCACCAAAGAAATAGCACTTATGAGACGGCTTGATTGGCGTAATCGCGTAGCCTTCGTCGATATCTATACGGCAGAGAAGTGCCCGATAGACCCTGCAAGATTGTTAGAGCGCTTTCATGCCCAAGAAGAGGGCCAACCTCTCGTCAATGGCGCAGCGGCTTTTGCGGTGTTGTGGCGCCATTTGCCGTTGCTGCAGCCAATCGGTGCGATGGCGAGGTTGCCAATGGTTCTAAAACTGCTGGAGCACGCATATATCGCTTTCCTTAGAATTAGGCCACGGCTGCAAAAGCTGCTCAACTGACCCCCAGACACCTCGCTTAATTCGCATTTACACCTAAACCTGACGCTTGCATTCCTCTATTCTGGGGCTTCTTTCATAGCCAGTTTTGCGTACGTATGTGGTGCTTTATAAGAACGTTAATCCCCATCCTCTTTTGCTGCTGGGTCACTTCCGGCAACGCGCAGGCGCTTGCCAACGCCCAAGTGGCGGCCCCGGCACAAATGCCCCCCGGCTTCATACCGCCTCCGTTAAACCCTACCGGGATACAACTTGAGACTCGCCGGCTGAGCGATGGCGTTTACGCACTGATGTCGAATACACCGTTCGCTGACAATGCCGGCTTTGTCGTTGGGAGCGACGCGGTTTTGGTCATCGATTCTCACTTCAACGGCGCCATGGGCCACCAAATTATCAACGCAGTTAAAGAACAGACCGATCTGCCAATTCGCTATCTGCTAAATACCAATGCCTTTGGTGATCACGTTTTTGGCAACTATGTCTTTCCCGCAGAGACGCAAATCGTCGCCCACCGAAGTACTATCGAGGCGCTAAAGCAATCTACGGTACAGGGAATTGCACAAACCATGCGCGGCACCGTCGGAGGCGATTTATCGGTTTTTGATGGTGTGGTTCTCCGCGTGCCCGACAGAGGTTTCGAAACGCAGTGGTCTGTTGATTTGGGTGATACCGTTGTTGAGATGTATTGGTTTGGACCAAGCATGTCGCCGCACGATAGCGTCGTTTACCTGCCGAAAGAAAAAATCGCTTGGACCGCCAATATGATTTTCGGGGCCGGCACCATTCCTTGGGCAAGAGTTGGCAGTTTGAAGGCTTACAGCAAAACGCTGCAAAACTTCTCCGATGCGATCGAGCCGGAGATAATCGTGTCTGGTCATGGAGAAATTGTCGGAGGCGAGATCGTCGATAGGTACCAATCCTATCTCACCGAGACACTTACGATGGCGTGCGAGATGGTTCGCAGTGGCGAGTCTCTAGAGGATGCACTGGCCGCCGAGATGATTGATCCTAAGTACGAAATTACCCCTGCCCTTGAAACGTTGATGACTGGTTTCCATCGGTGGAACATAAGGGCCGCCTACGCCGAGTCAAAACAATGCGCGGTTAACCAGGGATAAAAGGCTCCGGGAGTTCAGCGATGCCGGCACTACAGCACCTCTCGCCCCAAACGCCT
>CAJWZG010000161.1 GCA_913049565.1 uncultured Gammaproteobacteria bacterium | reverse complement strand
CACTCCTTGCACACCCTCGCGAACACGAACAGGGGGCGGTCCAGGGCCCTCTTCAACGCTATGGTGTGGAAAATCTCCTCACTGAAGAGGTTCGTTCCGCGGAGGTTCTTGAACCACTCCTTGAGCTGAACCAGAGGCTCATGGCTGGGTCTGAAGCTTCCTTCTTGGGTCCAGAGCTGGCTTGCAGTCACTGTGGTCAAGCTCGCCAGTGGGATCACATGCATGTGCAAGGGTCATTGGCCCTGGGGGAGCCTCCTCTGGACCTACCTTGTTGACCTGCCCCCAGGCAAGGTGGGTTTCCAAGGGTTCGCACGTGCTAGGCCTGTAGCCATTTGTTTTCAAGCAGCATCTTTTTCAGCATGCTTAGCGTCATCACGGTCATATCCCAAGTTTTCACGGCACCTAACTGCAGAGCATCAAACACGCCGTATTGCACTTTGGCCTTGACCGGAGCGACACCAAGCCGACCAATCAACGCTCCATCTTCCATTGCCGCCGCATCAGGCGTAGCGGTGATATAAAGCCTACGGCCTTCGCGTAAAACTTCGAACGCCAAAGGCTTGCCTGGAGATTGGACGATGTAGCCCACCCATTCAGACCATTTGCTTACCGGTGTTCCGTCTACTGCGACGATCCAGTCGCCGCTTAGTAAACCCGCAAACTCGGCAGCAGAGCCTGCAACCACTTGACCGACGACACTTGGCCGCATCGGTTGCAGCCCTAATGAACCAAACAGATCAGGCTCTGCTACGCCGCGCTGCCACTGGGTAATGGGCAAGAGAAGTTGAGCCTCTTGACTGGTCTCTAAATCGACTGCGCCGAGCACAATATCGCCGCTTTCACCGAGACGATCGCCTAACGCCATAGCGATGTCTTGATAGTTGCGCACCGACTTGCCGTCAACCGTCAACACTTCGAAAGGACCTGACACACTGCTTCGAGAAAACGCCTCGGCGTCGCCAGTGCCAACAAAGGTTGGCGTAAACTGCAGCGTGCCGACCATGAACAGCAAGGCATACAAAGCAATCGCCAGTAAAAAATTGGCAGCAGGGCCGGCTAGCGAGATGGCAATACGCCACCAGGGCGATAGGTGGGTATAACCCAGCGCGTCGGCGGGCACAGAGCCCTCTGTCGCTTCTGCGTTAATAACCGGGTCTCGATCGTCGAACATCTGAACGTACCCACCCAAAGGAATAGCCGCCAGCACAAACTCGGTTCCGCATTTATCAGACCATCGTAACAGCGGCCGGCCAAATCCAATGGAAAAACGCACGACATGCACACCGGATCGCCTCGCGACCACAAAGTGCCCAAACTCATGGAAGACGACAATGACGCCCATGAGTAGTAGAAACGCCAGCGGATATTGCAGCCATTCCATTAAGCAACACTCCAAACCAAAAATGGTAACACCGCGATGATTGAGTCAATGCGATCCAATAATCCCCCATGCCCGGGCAAAATGTTTCCCGAGTCTTTTACGCCAGAAACGCGCTTTAACAGACTCTCAAATAAGTCCCCCAGTATTGAAACAACACTCATGAACAGAGTAAAACCAATCGTCTCATAAATGGTTAGGACTCCGCCTAAATAGAGTGCTGGACCACAGATTAACAGCGCAAGCGTGATTCCACCGAGGGCACCTTCACGAGTCTTACCCGGGCTAATCGTTGCTGCCAGCGCAGTACGCCCAAAAGATCGCCCCCAGAAAAATGCCCCAACATCGGTAGCAGTGGTGAGCAAAAACAGCCAGAACAGCCAAAGCCTTCCATTATCAATCTCGAACAAAGACACGAGACATATCCAGGCGCCTAGCAATAACGACCACCCTAGAACCACCAAGAGCCACTTCGTTTTAAAAACATTCGAGAAGCGTGGGTGAAGCGCAATGCTGGCGAACCCAAAAGTCCAGACAACGCAGAGAATGCCGATGAATTGAGCCCAATACTCACGTTGTGTTGTCGACAGAAGTATACATAGCACTAGGCCTGCCACGTATCCTGCGCGATGCCAGAAAGTTCCCCAGCCTGCAAACGCTGCCCACTCATACGCCCCAAGACTCGCTGCGATTGCAAACATTACGGCGAAAAGCCAAAGCGGAGCCCAAAAAATAGTGACTGCAGTCAATCCAGCCAGCAACAGTGCGGTATAAACGCGGTTGCGTAGCACGCTATTCCCGACGCCCAAAACGACGCTTGCGTTGCGCATAGGTATCTACCGCCCCTTGCAAAGCACTGGCGTCAAAATCAGGCCAGAATTGCTCCGAGAAATACAATTCGGTATAGGCCAAATCCCACAGCAGGAAATTGCTGATTCGATAATCTCCCCCGGTGCGGATCAATAGATCCGGCTCAGGCATCTCTTTGAGACTCAAGCGGGCGCCTAGACGTGTTTCGTCGATGTCCTCTGCCTTGAGAACGCCTTCCTCTACCTCCTTAGCGAGGTTTTTTGCCGCATTGACAATATCCCAGCGCCCACCAAAGTTGACCGCTACCGACAAGTCTAGACGTGTATTGTTAGCCGTCAGGGCCTCGCAGTGCCCCATCATCTGCTGGATATCCGGCGCAAACTGCTGTCTTTCACCGATGATCCGTAAACGCACACCTTGCAAATGCAGATAGTCGATTTCGGTCTTCATCACATGGCGCATCAGATCCATCAGCAAGCCAACCTCGGCTTCTGGGCGGTGCCAATTCTCTGTGCTGAAGGCAAAAACAGTCAGATGCCTAACCCCCAGCTCCGCGCACGCCTCAGCGATTGGTCGAAGCCGCTTAGCCCCCGCGCGATGCCCTGCCGCACTCGGTAAATGCCGTGCGCTAGCCCAGCGGTGATTGCCATCCATGATAATAACCACATGTTGAGGAACCACATTTTCGCCTGGCTGCGCATCCGTGTCAGTCGTCGTTGACAGGCTCTCTGTGCGGACATCTTTGGCGGTTTTCGGCTGGTTGGATTCGGTCGATAGATCTTGCATGAGACGCGCAACCAGAATCAGATTTCCATCAGTTCTGATTCTTTCGCGGCCAGAGCGGCTTCCACCTCGCCAGTGCGTCGATCCGTGTGCTCTTGCGCGCGATCCTCGCCTCGTCGCGCATCATCCTCGGAGGCTTCTTTCTCTTTCACCAATTCCCGAATATCAGCAATGGCATCGCGTCGTATGTTGCGTATCGAGATTCGGCTATTCTCTGCTTCCGCCTTAGCCTGCTTCGCAAGATCGCGACGATTTTCCTCGGTTAGCGGAGGTAACGGGATGCGTATCACTTCCCCGTTATTCACTGGCGTAATACCCAGTTCACTGCGCAAGATCGCTTTTTCGATCTCCACCACCAGCGGTCTCTCCCACGGTGCCAGCAGCAGGGTACGCGCGTCTTCAACTGACACCGACGCGACTTGGTTTAATGGGGTCGCAACCCCGTAATAGTCAACCGTAATACCATCTAACAAAGCAGGATTAGCACGCCCTGTACGGATGCGCCCAAAAGTATTAGCCAATGCGTCGAGGGTTTTGCCCATCCGCTCGTCTGCATCCTGCAAAATTTCGTCAATCATGAGTCCTTCCTACTCTCCCAGCACAGTTTTCGATACGAAACTGGCCGAACCCCCTCTGGGTTGGACCTGGAGTCTAGCCCAGATCATAGGCAGTCTCCGCAGGCAGTACCAGTGAGGTGACCTACCTCGTCGTGTTTTCTTTCTTTTAATCCCGCTTAGGTGATCAATTCTCAACTCGAGTTCCGATATCAGCCCCCCGACTGATTTCTACTAACGAACCTTCTTCCGCTGCGTCGAAGACGATGATTGGCATCGCATGATCCCGGCACATCACCATGGCTGTGAGATCCATCACACCAAGCTGACGCTCGAGTACCTCATCGAAGGTAATGTGCGAAAACCGAGTGGCATCTGCATTGATCTTTGGATCTGCACTGTAAACGCCATCGACATTAGTTGCTTTCAGCACTGCGTCTGCACCCAGCTCGATGCCGCGTAAGCAGGCCGCAGTATCGGTCGTAAAGAGCGGGTTTCCCGTGCCGCCGCTGATTATCACGACGGTACCCTGGCGCATCAATGCTCGGGCCCCGTCGCGCTCGTAGACAGGCACGACGCCGACGATGCCGGTGGCAGAGTAAACTTGGTTCGCTATCCCCTCTCGGGTAAGAAAGTCACCTAGAGCCAAGGCGTTCATGACGGTGGCCAACATTCCCATGCGGTCGCCAACCACCCGATCTATTCCTGCTGCCGAGAGCGCCGCTCCTCTGAAAAGATTGCCGCCGCCCAGCACTACCCCGAGCTCCACTCCGGCTGCGACCGCGTCCTTTATTTGCTGACAGAAATGCCTAAGCACTTCTGGGTCAATTCCCTGACCCGTTTCACCGCCCAGGGCTTCCCCGCTGAGCTTCAGCAGTAATCGGGACAAGATACTACTCGCTGTCTGCCAACTGAGCTGCAACCTCTGCAGCGAAATCGGCTTCCTCGACTTCGATACCCTCTCCCACCTCGTAGCGAACGAACCGTAGAACCTCTGTATTGGCCTGTTTGACCAATGCCCCCACCTTGGTGTTGCCATCTTTGACAAAGGGTTGATCGAGCAAACTAACTTCAGACAAGTATTTCTTTACTCGGCCCTCGACCATTTTAATCACAATATCCTCAGGCTTGCCGCTGTCCTGCGCTTGCGACATGTAGATTTCGCGCTCTTTGTCGAGTATGTCAGCTGCCACATCATCGCTTTTTACAACCATGGGATTGATCGCGACCACATGCATCGCTAAATCGCGGCCTAATTCGTCCTGCTTGCTGGAGAGCTGTACCACAGCACCGCGGCGCTGATCACCGTGCATGTAGTAACTCAAACCACCTACCGCGCTTTCGACAACCTCGCCGCGACGAATCGCCATGTTTTCACCGATCTCCTGGACAAGTGTTTCCCGCTCGGCGTTCAAAGCATCAGTTACAGCGCCCATATCCCCTTGGTCAAACAGGGTTTGTGCAACCTTGCTGACAAAGGCTATGAACTTTTCGTTCTTTGCGGCGAAATCTGTTTCGATGTTGACCTCTACCATTGCGATCCGCTTGCCGTCATCGGCAACCTTGACCGCCAGCAAACCATTCGCCGCCGTGCGTCCAGCTTTTTTCGCCGCCTTCAGTGAGCTTTTCTTTCGTAGATCCTCGATGGCCCTGTCCATGTCGCCATCAGCTTCGGCGAGGGCCTTTTTGCAGTCCATCATGCCGAGCCCTGTGCGTTCGCGCAGTTCTTTGACCATTGCTGCTGAAATTGCCATGTCTTACTCCTTGTCAGCGTCTGTCGTGCTATCGCCAGAGTCTTGCGCAGCCGTATCATCCTCTGTCTCTGGAACTTCCACTTCTACAGGCGCTTCTGATGGCGCTTCTACTGCTGCTTGAGCAGCCGCTTCCGCGGCTCTTGCTTCATCCTCGGCTGCAAAAGCTTCGTTGACGCTCGCTGCGACGGCTTCGGATATCTCTGCCGTCGGTGCAGCTGCGGTCTCCTGCACTTCTACAAATTCGTCGGGGTTAACATCCGTGGCTACATTGGCTTTGCCTTCAGCAACCGCATCCGCTATCGCGGTCACATAAAGTCGGATCGCTCGAATCGCGTCGTCGTTACCGGGAATGACGTAATCCACACCCGCAGGGTCACTGTTTGTATCGACCACACCAAACACAGGAATCCCAAGTTTGTTCGCCTCAGTAATCGCAATGTGTTCATGTTGTACGTCGACAACAAAAATAGCGTCTGGAAGCCCGCCCATCTCTTTGATGCCGCCAAGGCTGCTTTGCAATTTGTTCATCATCCGCGTCCGCAGCAGGGCTTCTTTCTTTGACAGCAGATCAAAAGTACCGTCCTGGGACTGAGTTTCCAGCTCGATAAGCCGCTTTATCGACTGACGGATGGTTTTATAGTTCGTCAGCATGCCGCCGAGCCAGCGCTGATCAACGTAGGGCATCGATACGCGAGTGGCTTGCTCCGCAACTACCTTGGCGGCCGCCCGTTTGGTGCCCACGAACATGACTTTTTTCCCCTTAGATGCCATGTTGCGCACCTCTATCAGCGCGTCATTAAAGGCGGGGAGCGTTTTCTCAAGATTGATGATGTGAATCTTGTTACGAGCACCAAAAATGAATGGTGCCATTTTAGGATTCCAGAATCGGGTCTGGTGGCCAAAGTGCACGCCAGCGGCCAGCATGTCTCGCATACTTACGGTCATAGTCTTATCTCCGGGTTAGCTATTTGCCATGCCTCCCAAGTTTCAACCGACCGTGACTTGAGCCATCACCACCAGCACCCGGAAACCTGTGTCGAAGCATGCAATTTTTTATCGGTCCCAAGTTGTCTATACTGCGATCGCCAGCAGCTGCCGGAGATCCCGTGCGGAGCATCGCAAAA
>CAJWZG010000160.1 GCA_913049565.1 uncultured Gammaproteobacteria bacterium | reverse complement strand
TCGTATACGCAAACACAGACCCAATTAAGCCGTACTGCCCGTCACCAAAATGTAAAAAATGCCTTTGCTTTGGCTTCTGATGCCGTTGTAATACCAAATCAAACCTACATTCTAGTTGACGACGTTATTACTACTGGATCGACCTTTAATGCCTGTGCCGCTGCCCTCCGCGAAGCAGGCGCGACCCAAATAAAAGTGGCCACGCTTGGCCATGGCTAGCTTCTACCGTAGCTTTTTTCACTCATTTTTAATTTAAATTTGTCAAATTATGGCACTCTTCGGAAAACCACAGTATTCGACCGTCACTGTTAAGAAAAAAGACATCCCAAAGGATCTTTGGACTAAATGTCCTAAGACCGGCGAGATCATCTACAACCGTGTTCTCAAGGAAAACCTCATGGTTGTCCCGAACAGCGGCTATCATTTTCCACTAAAGGCGCGGGACCGTATCGCCTCAATGCTGGATGAGGGTACTTTTGAAGAGAAGGACATTGGGGTGTATTCGCTCGATCCTTTGGAGTTCAACGCTACCTCCTCCTATCCTGAAAAGCTGAAGCAAAATCAGGCCAAGACGAAAGAGACGGATACCGTCATTTCCGGAATGGGTGAAATGGGAGGCATGCTTATGAGTATAGCAGTGATGGACTTTCGCTTCATGGCTGCCAGCCTTGGCTCCGCAGCAGGCGAGAAGATTACTCGTGCTATCGAGCGAGGGGTAGAGAAGAGCTGTCCTGTGATCATCGTATCCGCGTCGGGTGGTGCACGCATGCAGGAAGGTATTCTCAGCCTAATGCAACTGGCTAAGACGAGTGCCGCACTAGCAAAGTTGAGCGAGGCCGGGCTACCCTACTTCTCGATTTTGACGAACCCGACCATGGCTGGTGTCATGGCAAGTTACGCATCGCTGGGCGATGTAATTATCGCTGAACCCGAAGCTCTTATTGGTTTTGCAGGCCCTCGTGTGATCAAAGAGACTACCCAGCAAGATTTACCCGAAGGTTTCCAAACCTCAGAGTTTCTACTCGAACGCGGCCTAGTTGATATAATCGTGCCCCGAATCGAAATGCGCGACCGCATGATAAATTTGATGAAGGCGCTTTGCGGCGCAAAGAAGTACGCTTAAATTAACTATGTAAAATATTTCCCGTAATCAAAACTCCATGCCTGATTACTCGGATATTCTCGATTACCTCTACGCGCTAAAAAACAGAGGCTCTAAGTATGGCATAGAGCGCATGCACTTACTTGTTGAGGCGCTGGGGCACCCAGAGCAGAAGTTCCCTGTTATACACGTAGCCGGAACCAACGGCAAAGGTTCGGTCTGCGCAATGCTAGAAGCAATGTATAGAGATAATGGATACAAGGTTGGATTTTTTAGTTCACCACATCTCGTCCATATTGGTGAACGCGTTCAGGTCGACCGACAAATACTTTCCAAGCCCGAGATCATTCGATACACGGAGCAACTTCGCCCCATCGCAACTGAGCTAGCTAAAAGCGATCCCAACCTCCACCCCACTTTCTTTGAGTTTATTGCGGCAATGGCCTTCCTTAGTTTCGCAAGGGCGTCAGTAGATATCGCTTGCATCGAGACAGGACTTGGTGGTCGGCTGGACGCGACCAATGTTGTCGATCCTGAGCTAAGTATCATCACCACTATTAGCCTTGATCACTGTGATACACTCGGAGACACACTCGAGGCAATAGCGGGCGAAAAAGCGGGTATTATTAAACCTGGAAAACCTGTCCTAATGGGTAAACTTCCCCCTGAGGCCGATGCGCTTGTCCGGCGCGTGGCTAATGATCGAGGCTGTAAACTTTACGCGCTTGCCGACCGTTTTCCCGATGAGACAGGTCTGCCGCATACTAATCTAGCGGGTGGCTTCCAGCGCTGGAATGCAGGGCTCGCCACTTATGCGATCGAGATTCTGTCCAAGCGCTTCCCGGTTCTATCTACGGCCGCACTCGAACAAGTCGAATGGGCAGGCCGCTGGCAGACGCTTGAACTTGACGGGCGCAAACTCATCCTCGATGCGACTCATAATCCCGAGGGCGCTGCTGCCTTGAAACAAAACCTCTCCAGCTTTGCCGAACAACCGATTATTATCGCGGGCACTCTCGGGGAAGACCGCGCCCAAAGCCTCATGGCGGTCGTCTCTCAATACGCTCGCGAGCTCTACCTAGTCGCACCTAACCAAGACCGCGCGACGCCGACCGCATTTTTAAAAAGTTGCCTAGATCGTGACGCCGTTGAAAGCGATCTTTCCACCCTCTTCCCTGGACCTGGCTGTTGCGCAGTCGGCAAGTCAGGCGACACTATCCTATTGACGGGTTCTATCTATCTGCTCGGAGAAGCGATGGCGCGTATCCAAGGCGCAACGTCGGATGAAGGTAGCAGACTGCAGGACAAGGTTTAAATTCTATCTACAATAGTAGGTGTTTCTTTGGCTTATAGATTGCGTCATTTTTGGTAGCTACAATACTGTAGATTAATGCACGCCTCCGAAATCACGCTCCTGCTAAATCTTGGCTTTATCGTTATCACTGCTGCGGGTTTTGCCTTTCTTGGTAAGCTAGTAAAGATGCCCTCAATTGTTGCTTATATTATAGCGGGCATAGTTCTAGGGCCAGGACTAGGGATTGTGCAGTTAGATCATTCACTGGAGTTGATTTCGGAGCTCGGCATTGCCCTACTTCTCTTTCTTGTCGGCCTGGAGTTGAGCCTGCAAAAGATCAAAGACCTTGGCCGTGTAGCCATTATTCTTGGCGGTCTGCAAGTGCCTATGACGGCAGCAGGGGCTTATGTTATTTCGACCTTGATGGGATTTAGCGTGATGGAATGTGTCTTTCTCGCGGCTACGGTGACTTTTAGCAGTACTGTGGTGGTGATCAAACTGCTCGACCAAAAGGGCGCGACGAGTCGACTCTTTGGACGAATCGCGATCTCTCTTTTTTTGGCACAGGATATCGTGGTTATCATCGGACTGACGATTTTGAGCGGGCTAGGCTCTGGCGGTGACGAACCCTTTGAGATGGTCACGCTCACGAAGAGCTTAGGTATCGCATTCGCTGGGATGGTCATACTCCTTTTTGTCTCACTATTCGCATCACGCTGTGTGTTGCCGAAACCGTTTGCTTGGGCCTCACGCTCTCCAGACACGGTCTTTATCTGGGCGCTCTGTTGGTGCTTTCTGGTCGTATTACTAGCGCATCAATTTCACCTCTCGGTCGAGATTGGTGCTTTTCTTGCAGGTATTGCAATCGCGCAGTTGCCGATCCATGAAGATCTACATCGGCGACTGCATCCATTAATGACTTTCTTTGTGGCGGTCTTTCTTGTCACGCTAGGAATTCAGATGGACATCTCAGTGTTGGGTGAAGTTTGGAAGTATGCTCTCGGCTTGAGCGTTTTCGTTATCATCGCGAAACCTTTAATTGTTTTTATAATTTTGAGTAGATTGCGTTATAGCGAATACACTGCTTTTCAAGCCGCGACGGCGAGTGGCCAGGTAAGTGAGTTTGCTTTTATCCTGCTCGGCCTTGGCGCGGGTGCTGGTTTGATCGAAGGCGGAGTGGTCTCTCTTGGCGGGATGGTGGGAATATTGACCATCGCGATTTCGTCCTATCTCATCCTATACAGCGATCCGCTTTATGGTGCTTTCCAGAAGTTGGGGATTTTGAAATTTTTTAAAGCGAAACAAGAACCCGATACGGAAGAGCAACACTCGTACGAGGGTCATGTGATCGTGGTAGGAATGAACGCACTTGGGCGAGAGGTTGTGAAACAACTTTCAGGTCGGGGCGAAACAGTGTTAGCGATCGACACTGATCCAAGAAAATTGGAAGGGCTAAATTGCGCGGAAACTTTGATTGGCAGCGTGGAGTATGAATCGGCGGTCGAAGAAATAGGGCTAAGTCGTGCGAGATTGGTTATCTCGGCGCTTCAGATTGAAGACACCAATCATCTGTTGGCTTATCGTTGTCGCTCGGTGGGAGTACCGTGTGCGATCCACGCTTTTGATATTTCAGTGGTTGAGGACTTGCTGGATTTGGACACGGCCTATATGTTCATGCCCGCCTTTGACGCCGTGCGCGAGCAGTTGGCAATATTTAATCAAATAGAGCGTGTTGATAAGAACGAGGAGGACATCCCGGTATGACGGCGATTGCGATATTGCTACTGGCGGCGGCGATTGCCTTTGGCCTTTCTAGGCTTTTGCGGCTTCCTGCGATTCCATTACTCTTGCTGGGCGGTGCGAGCCTGAGCGTTCTGGCAGGCTATGTGGACTACAAGGTGCCGCAAGAGTTGATCGCGGAAATGATTCAAATTGGACTCGCCGTACTCGTCTTTACTGCGGGTGTCGAGCTAAGTCCCAGGAGGATGCGTGGGCGAACCCGAGCGATTACGATCTTGGCGCTGACGCAGTTTTTTATGCTGGGACTCTGTGGCGCCTTAACGGCGGTTTTTCTTGGTTATGATTGGATGAATGCTCTTTATTTGGGCTGCGCACTTTCGGCCAGCTCAACATTGGTTGTGGTGCGTCATTTACAGCAACGTCGCCAAATGTTCGAACCCTATGGTCGGCTAGTGCTGGGGGTGCTTTTGTTGCAAGATATCTTTATCGTCTTGATTATGGTGGCTCTACTCAAGTCGCCTCAAGGGTGGTTGATGGTTTGTAATGGCCTGGCCAATGCGCTCGCGTTGGGAATCTTTGCGCTTGGGGTCCACCGCTGGTTAGTACCATTTGTCGTCAGACGGATGAAGCTGGACGATGAAGAGTTGATGCTAGGCGCGCTGGCCGCGCTCTTTGCCTTTTCAACAATGGCTTACTTGTTAGATCTTCCATTTTTGGTGGGCGCATTTTTTGCAGGTTTTGCCATTTCAGCCTTTCCTATGAATGGCTTGGTGCGCGGGATGTTGGGTTCATTATCAGGCTTTTTCCTCGCTCTGTTTTTCATCAGCGCAGGCGCCTTTTTAACGATACCTAGTTTGGAAATTGTTGGGCACAGTCTTATCTTTATCGTCGTGCTGATCCTTGTGACAGTTTTTCTTGTCGCAATCATAGCCGAGTTGGTGGGTTACTCCAGTCGTGCAGCAGTCGAGACGGGCTTATTACTTTCGCAGACCAGCGAGTTTTCTCTTTTGCTGGCACTAACAGGAGTGGCTTCGGGACAGATTACACCAGAGCTCTTCTCTATGATCGCATTGATTACAGTGAGCACGATGACGCTTACCCCGCTAATCTCTCGCGAGAGTGTGGCATTGCGACTCGTTAAGTGGCACCCTCGTTATCGAAGTGGCGAGGCGGCTTGCGATGCGATGCAAAACCATGCTGTGTTGCTCGGCTATGGCCGGGCGGGGCCACGCACTGCTTATGCCCTGAAAGAGCGCGGCATTTCCATGGTAGTGGTGGATGAGGATGCGGGCGTGATCCGTCAACTGATTGCGCAAGGTATCCCTTGTGTGCATGGTGATGGTTCCGACGTGCATACATTGAAGCGTGCGCATTGCTTGGAGGCGAAGGTGGTTTTTTGTTCAATGCGGCGGACTCGCGATGCGCAATTGGCGCTAAATTATTTGAAAGATTCACCAGTTGAAGTTATCGTGCGGGTTTTTGAGAGGTTTGAAGAAGATACGGTGCGCGCTGCGGGTGGACAACCCGTACGAACAGCCGTTGCTGCAGCTGCCCAATTTCTGGAATGGACGGAAGTGAATCTGCCAAGAGTGGAGGGACCCTAGTGGCTTCATTTACGGATACCGCCAATGCCGAGACGGCCCGCCGAAGACTGAGCGATGCGCTGACCGCGATGAATCAGTTGCGCCAGCGGCGTAATCGCGTATTCGTCATCAGTGACTTGGCTGGGCCGTTGGCTGTCTGGCAATCGTCGCTGCACAGGCTGGCCAGACACCATCATGTGCATGTGGTGCAAATCAGCGATCCGTTAGACAGTGAACTACCGCCCACTGGTGTCTACAACATTGCCCACGGCGATCAAACCGTCAGCTTTTACTCCGGCGACACCGCACTTCGGACCCGTTACGCCAGCGACTACGAAAAGCGCGATGCCCAAATCTTTGAACTGTGCCGCCATCCGGCGCTGACCCATCGAAAGCTGAGCACGGCGGATACTGACTGGGACGCTATCCCATGGACCTGAGTTCGGCTCGATACGACGAATCGAGGATGCCTCGATGACTACGGACCCGTTGGCGGCTTTAAAAGACATTTACCTGCCGGTGGCTCCCCACTGGTGGCCCCCGGCGCCGGGTTGGTGGCTGTTGGCGCTGACGCTCATCGCCGGCTTGTTTTATTTGGCACGCCTCGCAGCCTCGTATTGGCACGCAACTCGACCCATTCGCGCGGCAAAACGCATCGTCGACACGCTGATCGAGGAAGAACCCGAGTCGAGAAGCGACGATGTACTGCTCGCCAACCAATGCAACGAAATCTTAAAGCGATTGCTGGTCGTGGCACTGGGGATCAACCACCTGAGTCAGGC
>CAJWZG010000159.1 GCA_913049565.1 uncultured Gammaproteobacteria bacterium | reverse complement strand
TGGTATGAAGGTCATTGCGTATCTGGTGTTCTTGATGCTGATCGATTGGCGTTTGACGCTAGTTTTTATTGCGATGGCCCCCGTGCTTGGGCTGGTTGTCGTTTTTGCCAGTAATCGATTTCGGCGCATCAGTCGTCGCATTCAGCATTCGATGGGTGATGTAACTCATGTTGTCTCCGAGGTGGCGAATGGGTATCGCGAAGTCAAAATTTTCGGGGGGCAGCAACAGGAAGAAGATCGATTTCTCACCGCGAGTAAGGTGAACCGCCAGCAGAACATGAAAATGGTGGTCACCAAGGTTTTAAGTTCGCAAACTAATGAAACCATCATTGCCTTAGGTCTGTGCGGATTAATTGTAGTTCTCTACAGCCCGGAATTCGGTGTGCAGTTGACTAGTGGTAAGGCCGTTGAGTTTCTTGTGTTGGCGGGCATGCTGGGCCGCCCAATACGTAAATTGTCAGAAATAAACGCGAAGTTGCAGCGCGGATTTGCCGCCGCAGAGGATATTTTCAGACAGCTCGATTCTGGCGTAGAAAGCAACGCCGGTAAGTATGCCGTAGAGCGAGTAAAAGGAGAGGTGGTTGTTGAAAACGTTAGTTTTCGCTATGCGCCAGATACACCTGATGTACTGCACAACGTCAGCCTTAGAATCGAACCTGGGCAGACGATGGCATTGGTTGGTCGGTCTGGGAGTGGAAAATCTACCTTAGCCAGCTTAATGCCGCGCTTTTACGATGCGGAGCGCGGTTCGATCAGGCTGGATGGTACTGATATCCAGTCTTTTGAGCTAGGGAATCTGCGCAAACACATCTCGTTCGTCTCGCAGCAGGTGACCTTGTTCAACGACACGCTGCGTAAAAACATCGCTTACGGTGATATGGCCGATGCTTCAGAGGAAGCTATTTTGCGGGCACTACGCCGCTCATATGCAGAGGAGTTTGTTGACCAGCTGCCAGAGGGTTTAGACACCTTGGTAGGCGATGACGGGGTTCTATTGTCCGGAGGGCAGCGTCAACGAATCGCTATCGCCCGGGCGTTGCTGAAGAATGCGCCGGTGCTGATCATGGACGAAGCTACATCTGCTTTAGATAACGAATCGGAAAGATATATTCAGGCCGCATTACAAGAGGTCATGGTAGGGCGCACTAGCTTGGTCATCGCTCATCGGCTGTCCACGGTGGAATCTGCGGACGTGATCGTGGTTATGGATCAAGGTCGTATAGTGCAACAGGGTAAGCACCAGGAGCTTTTGCGCGAGCAGGGACCTTATGCGGATCTTTACAACGCTCAGTTTCAGGATGATAACGAACCTGTAGTTAATGAAACTTCGACAGAGGGTCTTGCACCGAGGATCGTTTCTTCTTCCTCTCCGTCGGGAGGGTTGCTAGGTCAGTCTGCTAATGCCATAACTAGGGCTTGGTATAGCGATGCCCTGTGGGTCAAAACTTTGCTGCCGTTATCATGGCTGTACGGTTGGTTGAGCCAGCTCAGAGCCGGCAAGCAAAAAGTGCTGGGGCAAAAATACGCGAACGAGACCCAGGATAGACTACCGGTCCTTGTCGTCGGAAACATTACAGTGGGTGGCACAGGTAAAACACCCGTTGTCGTCGCTCTAGTCAATCTCTTGCGAGCGCAGGGTTTTAGTCCCGGGGTTGTCTCTCGGGGTTATAAGGGCAAGCTCAGTCGACAGGGGGCTGTAATTCCACCGGGCGCAGCCGCTGGCCTCTATTCTGACGAGGGCGTTATGCTGAAGCAGAAACTCCAGTGCCCTGTTGCTATCGCCGCAGAGCGCACACGGGGGTTGCAGCTGTTGCAGCAGGCCGGTTGTGATTTGGCGATTTCGGATGACGGCCTGCAACACTATGCTATGGCTCGTGATCTTGAGATTGCCGTTGTAGATTCTGAAAGAAGAGTGGGTAACGGTTTGCTGCTACCTGCCGGACCATTGCGTGAACCACAAAGCAGGCTAGATGCCGTGGATTTAGTGATCAGTCATGGAGGCAGCTCTGGTCTAGTTGCCAACGAATACGTCGTAACAACCCAACCGCTGCACCTTAGACGGTTGAGCGACGGTCAAATCAGTGCGTTGGACACGTTTGCAGAGTATAACCCAGTCGTGCGTGCACTCTGCGGTATCGGCAACCCAGACCGGTTTTTGCGTACGTTGACGAATATTGGGATAACAGTTCAGCCCCATGTTTATCCCGATCATCACGGCTTTGTCGGTGATGAAGTCGACTTTGCTGATGGGTCAACGATTGTCTGCACCGAAAAAGATGCGACCAAATTATCGGAGTTGGACATCGATTTGAGCCATGTTTGGGCGCTAGAGATTGCCATCGACCTCAGTGAGGACTTCCTTGCGCATCTGATGAGCTTGCTTAGCGCGAAAGACATAGAGCCAACCCTGCGAACGGAGTCTGCGTGAATGGCCATACATATAGTTATTCCTGCGCGATACTCCTCCAGCCGCTTGCCAGGTAAGCCACTGGCTGACATCGCTGGATTGCCCATGGTTGTGCGGGTTGCTCGACAAGCCGCGCAAACCCAAGCAGATAGCGTTGTTGTCGCAGTGGATGACCCACGCGTTGCTGCTGCGGTCACCGGCGCTGGTGGTCTGGCGGAAATGACGCGGCAGGATCATCATTCGGGATCTGATCGCGTGATGGAAGTGGCTGAGCGATGTGGTTGGCCTGATGATGACGTTGTCATCAACGTGCAGGGCGATGAGCCCTTGGTTCCCCCAACTGTTATCGATCAACTATGTGAGGGCATGCGTGCTCATCCAGATATTCCCATGGCAACGCTCTCTGAGCCGATTAGTGTGCTTGACGATTTTCTCAGCCCCAATGTGGTCAAAGTCGTGGCGAACGATGCAGGTTTAGCATTGTTTTTTTCTCGTGCGCCAATTCCTTATTCGCGGGACGCGGCGGGTACTGAATTGCCATATGACGCAGCTCGCCACGTGGGTATCTATGCTTTCAGGGTGCAAGCGCTCCGTCAATTTGTGGGCTTAAAGGCGTCGAGTCTTGAAGATACTGAAAAACTCGAACAGATGCGCTGGCTTCAAGCGGGCCTGCCATTGCTCGTAATTAAAGCAAACCAGCGTGTACCAGGAGGTGTGGATACACCGGAAGACTTGGTGCGAGTTCAGGCGCTGTTTCGCGCCTGACCCCGGTTCCTTGCGATTCGGGTAGCTTACTTGGGTGCCATACGAATGCCGCCATCCAAGCGAATGGTTTCGCCGTTCAGATAGGCATTCTCAACGATTTGCTTGCTGAGAGATGCAAATTCATGAGGTAGTCCCAAACGCTTCGGGTACTGAACCATATCGATCAACGGATCGCGTACCTGATCCGGTGCACCGGCCATCATCGGCGTATTGAAGATGCCGGGCGCAATGGTGCAGATACGCACACCCTGACGAGATAAGTCTCTGGCAATTGGCAGCGTCATTCCCGAAACGCCAGCTTTACTTGCGGAGTAGGCCGCTTGACCGATTTGTCCGTCAAATGCGGCAACTGAGGCGGTGTTGATAACGACACCGCGTTCCAGAGCTTCGCCTTCTGGTTCATTGACCTGCATGACGGCAGCGCACTTGCTAAGTACTGAGAAAGTGCCTATCAAGTTCACCTGTACGATGAAGTTAAATTTAGCGATATCCAGCGCACCTTCGCGCCCGACGGTTCTGGAGGCTGCACCGATACCTGCACAGTTCACGTTGACATGAATAGCGCCGAAATCTGCAGCGATTTGGTTTACTGCGTTGCTAACGGATTCGTCATCGGTGACATTGACTTGATAAGCTCTAGCATCACCCAACTCGCTGGCAGTGGCTTTGGCTAGATCCTCGTTGAGATCCAATATGGCGACCTTGCCGCCGTTTGCGATGATCATTTCCGCAGTTGCTCGGCCTAAGCCGGAAGCGCCACCAGTAATGACGGCTACTTTTCCCTCAATATTCACAGGCATTCCTTTAAGTTGGTTGTGAAAACCCGCCTAGTATACCCTAGCGTTTTGCCAGATTCGGACACTTTTGGATTTACCTATGCGCTTCATTGAGGGCTTCCTGTCGCCAGCAGAGGCTGACCGTTGGTTGCAGCGTTTGTACCGTGCTGACTGGATCAAGTGGCAGCGAGAGACATTTAGCATTTACGGAAAGGAAGTACAGGCGCCTAGATCTCTAGCGTGGTTTGGTGATCGAGGTATGAACTATCGCTATACAGGTTTGGACCACTTCACTCAGGGCTGGCCCGAGGAACTGTGTCGCCTCAAAGAACAGGTCGAGCAAGCGGCGGGACAGCGGTTTAACTTTTTGTTACTGAACCGATACGAAAACGGCGGCGAACATATGGGCTGGCATCGTGATGATGAGAAAGGCTGCTCATCGAATATCGCTTCATTAAGTATTGGTGCGCCGCGACGCTTTGCTATCGACTGTGACGAGTTGCCAAATATTGGCGGTAAGCGGCAAGAGAACTATGAGCTTGGAGAGGGCGCTTTGCTAATATTCGACGGCCGGCAGAGGCACTGTTTGAGGCCAACCAAAAAGTCATGTGGGACAAGGATCAACCTAACGTTTAGGCAGATCACCGCGTGATTCAGCCGCCACCAAATCTGCCTAATACATTGCGGCTACCAGCTGTTGCTGATGAATATGTTGAGGTGGAATCTGCTGATGAAGCTGTTGAGGTACTCAAGCAGGCAAAGTCCGGGGGGCTTCGACTGCGTGGTTTGGGCGAGGGTTCGAATGTTGTACTGATGCCAAAGGTCGAGGGCGTCGTCTGCCGCGTATCTAACGCTCGGGTAACCGTGGTCGCAGAGGATTCTGACTGGGTAATTGTCAACGTTGGCGCCGGTAGAAATTGGCATGAGCTGGTGGAAGAAACGTTGGCTCAGGGGTGGTTTGGGTTGGAGAACCTTGCACTGATTCCAGGTTCTGTTGGGGCTGCGCCAATACAAAATATAGGAGCCTACGGTGTCGAGCTAGCGCAGTTTGTGGAGTCGGTCATGGTCGTGACTGAAGCAGGTGGTCTGCAGCATATGAACGCTGAAGCGTGTGGCTTTGGTTATCGAGACAGTGTTTTTAAACGCCACCAGACGCAGTCCATCCAGCCGATGATCATTGCAGAGGTTAGACTCCGGCTGAGCAAAGTGCCTCGCATCAACATAGCCTACACGGAGTTGGCAACGAGGTTAGATGTCTTGTCGTCCCCTGACAATTCAGAACCTCTAAGCGCCCCGAGAAAGCCCTCGCCACGGCAGGTGGCGGATGCGGTGATGGACATACGCCGCGCAAAGTTGCCCGATCCCAGCGAGTATCCTAACGCTGGAAGTTTCTTCAAGAATCCGATAGTGAGTAACAGAGAGTCATTGCGGCTTCGAGAACTCGCTGTGCGACCTTATCGATATGAAGATCGGTACAAGGTCTCAGCTGCTCAGCTTATCGATCTGGCAGGTTGGAAGGGTGAGAGAATCGGTGATGTGGGCTGCTGGGAAATACAGCCCTTAGTGCTAGTTAACTACGGCGATGCAAGTGCCCAAAACCTCTTGGATTTTGCCCAAGAGATTCAACGCAGCGTCAAAGATCGTTTTCAGCTCGAGCTCGAGCTTGAACCATCGGTAGTATCCTGACTTTGCGAGCTGCTGATAGAAACGCCTTGAGCGCGTAACACAGCCTCTCGATTGCGACGTTTTACTTCTCTTGGATCATTAGAAGCTCTTACCGGTCGGGGAGGAGCCGTTTGATGCTGATCTGTAGACACTTGTTCTGAATCGGCCGCCGGAGTTGCTTCCTCTGCTGATGTATCTTCAACCACAGGCTCTTCAACCGCTGACGTTTCTTCCACCGCCGAGGCTTCTTCTGTAGCTGAAGGCTCCTCTACCGCCGAAGTTTCTTCTGTGGCTGAAGGCTCCTCTGCCGCCGAGGTTTCTTCTGCAACTGAAGGCTCCTCTACCGTTGAAGACCCTTGTAGCAACTGATCTTGGTCGGTTTGTTCTGTTTCAACAGCGACGTTGAATTCTTCGTTCACCATCGTTGCGCTCGCATCCCCCGACCTCAGATCGGTTGTAGTGCTATCGGTATCAACCTGTTTGTTGCGATTTCGCGGATCGTTGCTTGCGCGGCCCGTGCGAGGTGCAGGACGATCAGCTGCCGCGCGAGGTTTGGGTTTGTGCTCCTCAACGACCACTGCGGATGAAGGGGTTCTTTCAGGTGCTGCTCTGGGCGCGGATTCTCGCTGAACGCTACGATCTCTTGGTGGACGCCTTTTGCTGTTTGCCATGGTCTCTTCAGACGGTTGCCGCTCCTTAGGATCGACAATCACAAAACCTGCTTCTTCCGAGTTCGTTTGACTGATCGCGGTTGGAGATTGGTCAGTGTCTCCTGTACCCCGACGCTTGCGATCTTCGCGGCGTGGTTTTCGACGGCTTCGTTTTTCCTCGGCTGTATCGCTCGCTGCGTCGGAGTCCTCTATGGCCCTGCCTCGCGGCTGTTTCTCTGCCTCAGCTTGAGGTTTCCCATTGCGCTGAGCGTT
>CAJWZG010000158.1 GCA_913049565.1 uncultured Gammaproteobacteria bacterium | reverse complement strand
CCCACCCGAGGGCTCGAAGCCTGCATCAACTCCATGATGATTAGGCTCCTTGGATCGATGGGAGGTCGGATATGCTCGCTAGTGTAGTCGTCTAATGCAGCTAAAGTCGCTGCGTGTTCGATAGCAGTTTGCAAACCACCTAGCTGGTCAACCAGCCCGATTTCTTGAGCTGTGGCACCACTCCAGATACGTCCCTGAGCAATCTCTTCTACTGCTTCTTTGGACATGTTTCTCCCACTAGCCACCAAGTCTATGAACTGGGAGTAGCCATGATCGATGGTGAGTTGAATGATGGTCTGTGCCTGTTCGCTGAGCTCGCCAACGACACTAAGCCCGCGCGCTAGAGGCGCACTTCCTACCCCGTCGGCGGTTACACCAATGGCGTTCAAGCTTCGCGAAAAATTTGGGACGAGGCCGAAGATACCGATAGAGCCGGTTATAGTCGTGGGTTCGGCGAAAATCGCGTTGGCGCCAGCCGCGATCCAATAGCCGCCGGATGCGGCTACCGATCCAAAAGAGGCGACAACGGGTTTCCCAGCAGCCTGCAGTGATTCAAGTTCTTCGCGGATTAATTCCGAGGCGAAAGCGCTACCGCCGGGTGAGTCAACTCGCAGCACCAGCGCCTCGACGCGCTCGTTTTCTTTTGCCGCCCGGATTTGTTCGACCAAAAATTCTGCATTGGCCATAGTTGCACCCGCGACGCCGGATTCCACGATGTTACCTTGTACCGTCAAAACTCCGATTACAGGTTTATCTGCCCCAAAATCATTGCCGTCGAGGGGGGACTGAAAGGCTAGATACGATTGGAAATCGATCCCATTAAGCCGATCCTCTTGCCAACCAACAGTATTGCCAATGGTTTGTCTGAACTCGTTTTTGGTCATCAAGCCATCGACCAGGCCGCTGTCATAGGTTGCTTTGGCGCCATCGCCTGATGTGGCTGCGATCAGGCGGTCATATTCGTTTGAGAATTGCAGGATCGCGTCAACACCCAGTCCTCGATTGCTGGCGATGGTTGCGGTCATTGCGTTCCAAATACCATCGAGCAGTCTTGCGCTGTCCTGCTTGGCTGCGGGCGACATATCGTTTCTCGAGTAGGGCTCTACAGCAGATTTGTACTCGCCCACCCGAAAAATATGCATGGTCACTTTGAGTTTTTCGAGCAGCTTAGCGAAGTAAAGCCGGTCACCCCCTAAGCCTGTGAGCATAATGCTTCCCATGGGGTGCAAAAAAATCTCGTCGGCATAGCTTGCTGCAAGATACTGCGTTTGGCCACTATACTCGGTGTAGGCGATGACCTTTTTGCCTGTTTCTCGGAATGCTTGTAAACGCTCGCCGATAGTAATGGCGATGCTCGGCGTCAAACCACCTAACTGGTCGAGCTTCAATACGAGCATACTGATGCGGTCATCGTTGGCAGCGAGATCGATGCTTCGCTGCACATCAGCAACCTCGATCAAACCATTATCTGCCGAGGTGAACAAAAAATCCCGCCAATCGTTTGGGGGTATAACTTCTTCGACTAAAGTGCCGGAGGGGACGAGAAAGAGTGCGCTATTGGGTTCGATGCTCGGTGTGTCAGGGCGGCTGAACAGGGCGCCAACCATGAACGCGATGAGAAGAACAAAACCAAAGTTGAGAATGAAATTTCGAAGACCTGTGATGCGCCTTCCCCATCTGGAGAGAAATCCTTCATTTGCGGCTGAATCAGACATACGACTACCCCACCAGAATACGTTCCGGAATCTTAACGCCTCGAGTTCTACAAACCCATGTTTCATTGCAGCCTAGAATTGGACGCGAGCAAATATCGGCAAACGCAAAACTTGAGCGAGTCGAATAGCGTAATGTGGCTTATGGATTCGCGCTAATATAGAACAATGGCGCTAAACATGGATCAACACACAGCGATATGGAAAGGGCAGGAGCTGGCAGCCATGTTCGACCTGCTGCCTGCTCAATCGCCCAACAGCCGCCCCCTTGAAGGTCAGCCCGTTACGGGTGTCAAAGTTGATAGCCGCCAAGTCGTTCCCGGTGATTTGTTCGTCGCCTTGGCAGGAGATCCTGGCGAGCGGTTTAATCCGAGCAAGCGGAGCGAGATCGACGGCCACGATTATTTGGCCGATGCACTGTCGCGAGGAGCCGTTGCAGCGCTGGTCTCCCAGCGCCGAGATGTACCAATAGACCAGTACGTTTGCACAGATACCTACGCCGGCCTATGGCGACTTGGGGCCCAGGCGAGGTCTCGATTGGCGGATCCAGTGATAGCGATTACCGGCAGTAGCGGTAAGACCACAGCAAAATACTTTCTCAGTGCCGCTCTTGATGCCTACGCGCCGCCGGGCAGCCTGAATAACCATATCGGAGTGCCCTTGTCGCTGGCGAATGCGCAACTTGATGCACCGGCGTGGGTGTTTGAGATTGGAACCAGTCGTCCCGGAGAAATCCAGCCTTTAACCGCCATGGTGCAACCAACGCTGGCGATTTTGTTGAATGTTCAACGTGCCCATATCGAAAACTTCGCTTCCCGTCATGCACTGTTGGCTGAGAAGGCAGAAATTTTCTCTACCCTGCCATCCGACGGATTGCGCGTGATTCACGATGAACTCGATTTGCCCGGTTATCGATTTGGGTATCGGCAAGATGCTCAGGCGCGAATTTTGGGCCTTGAAAACGATGTGATGGCATTGTCCCTCTTTGGCGAGAGGATATCAGCGAGGGTGCCTGGCGGTGGCGAGCACAGGGCACTGACGCTATGCGCCTGCATTCTTGCGACGAAGCTGCTGCAGATAGACTTAGAGGCCGTGTTGTCTTTAGAGCACAGTCTCGTTCCACAGGGGCGCGGCAATATTCGCTATCGGGGCGGAGTCGAGATCGTTGATGACAGCTATAATGCTAATCCCGCTAGTATGGAGGCTGCGCTCACAGCATTTCTGGCGACACCGGCAAAAGGGCGACGCTACGTTGTGTTGGGAGATATGCGAGAGTTGGGCGGTGAAAGTGCGCAAGCGCATCGACGGTTAATTGAACGGGTCGTTAATGCCCCGTCCCTGAATGGTATTGTTTTAGTCGGAGACGCCATGGGGCAGGCGCTGTCTGAACGGGGTGGGGGAAGCAAAGGAGAGCGAATCGCTTCAAATTCGCTGATGCACTATTCCAACAGCTCTGAGGCACTGGCGAGCGCTCTCACAAAAAGACTGTCGCCCGGAGATCGTTTGCTGGTCAAAGGGTCAAATACGATTTTTTGGTCAGAGAACTTTGTTGAACAGTTACTGAGCTACCTGGAGTAGTCTGCAATTGTGATCGATGATAGTGAGAACAACATGCAGGAAATAAACAACGATAAGCAGAATCTGATCGTTGACCGTATGGGGCGAAGGTTCAGGAACCTCAGGCTTAGCCTCACCGCTGCCTGCAACTACGCCTGCACTTATTGTGTTCCCGACGGCAAACGTCTTCAGGCAGCCGCCTATGAGCTTACCGGCGAGGAAATTGTGCGCGCAACCCAATTGCTTATTGCAACGTCAGGGATCGATAAAGTGCGCATTACCGGCGGTGAGCCGCTCCTGTCACCCAAGTTCCCCGACACGTTAAAGGGCATCATGCAGTTGGGTCTAAGCGATGTGTCGCTTACCACCAATGGGCAACTGCTCCCGCGCTATGCTCAAGGCATCATCGATTCTGGAATGAAACGCATCAATGTCAGTCTTGATACGCTGGATCGACAGCACTTTCGAAATATCGCTAGGTCTGGGGATCTGAACACGGTGTTACACGGTATCGAGCTAATGCAAGCCGGCGGCCTGAAAGTGAAGATCAACATGGTGCCCATGAAGCAGGTCAACGATGACCAAATTTTGCCTCTGCTTGATTACGCGCTGGAACGTGATATCGAGTTACGCTTTATCGAACTGATGAACATGGGGCATTTGCAGGCGAGTCCAGCTTACAAGCGAGAGTTCTTTTCCATGGAAGAGATTCTTGATCTTGTGTCCACTCGATACACGTTTAGTCGCACGGACGCGCCTTTTGATTCCACGGCTGTGCGCTACGATGTTTCGGGTAAAGGTTCCTTCGGCATTATTGCGAACGAAAGTGAACCTTTTTGCAGAAACTGCACGCGGTTGCGCCTGTCTTCTAACGGAGCGCTCTATGGGTGCCTTTCCAGTGCCAAGTCGACCAATATTCGCGACCTTCTGGCATTGCCGGATGAGGAAGCTCAAGCGGCATTACACGACATACTGATGGGTTCACTGGCGCACAAACAAAATGAAAACTTTCAAGGCGAAGTCACTGTCATGAAGTTTATCGGTGGCTAAATGCTGCAAGAAGGCGGGCTCGCGCTAGGCGAAGAAAAGTCGTAATTGCCACCGCACTTAGCAACCTAGCAACCGTTAATCTATCCCTCCATAAGAACGTGGGCCCGTTATGTCCTACATCGACGATCTGTTTGAAACTCTGATTCAGTTGCAGCGCAACAAACGCTTGCCTCCGCTTCACCTATGGCAGCCCGATCACTCGGGCGTGATCGATATTCGTATCGACCGGGAGGGTGCGTGGTACCACGAAGGGGTGAAGATTCAGCGCCAGCCGCTAGTCGATCTGTTCGCCACGATATTACGTCGGGAAGAGGATGGTTATTACTTAGTAACGCCGGCGGAAAAAATGAAAATCTCGGTGGAAGAGGTACCGTTTATCGCGGTAGATCTGGACGTTCGAGGTGAAGGGAGCGATAAGCAACTGCTATTTAGCACTAATGTCGGTGATTATGTGATCGCTGGACAAGAAAACCCCATATATATGCAAGCAGAAAGGCCGTTTTTGCTTATTCGAGATGGATTAGAAGCTCGAATCCAGCGCAGTGTTTTCTATCGTTTGGTCGAAGAAGGGGAGCCGAAAGGCGATGATCTAATGGTCTACAGCGGTGGTCAGGGATTCAACCTTGGATCGATGGTCGCCTGATAAATAAACCTCGTGCTCCAATTTCATGCCCAAGCCTCATGCATAAAAAAGCCCGGTAACAGCCGGGCCTTTTTTCGGTGCATGACTATCCCGGTCGCTACATGTTGGGATAATTGGGGCCTCCTGCGCCCTCTGGAACAACCCAAGTAATGTTCTGCGACGGATCTTTGATATCACAGGTTTTACAGTGCACGCAGTTTTGGGCGTTGATCTGGAATCTGGGCCCGCTGGTTTCCTCCACAATCTCATACACCCCTGCTGGGCAATATCGCTGGGCAGGCTCGGCGTACATTGGTAGGTTGTCCCTCACCGGCACTTCTGCATCTCTCAACGTAAGGTGACAGGGCTGATCTTCCTCGTGGTTGGTATTCGACAAGAAAACCGAGGACAACTTGTCGAACGACAGTACGCCATCGGGCTTGGGATAGTCGATGGGTTTGCACGAGGCTGCTGGCTTTAAGGTCGCATGATCAGGAGTTGGATCGGTTAGAGTCCAGGGCTGATTGCCAGCAAGAAACTGTTCAACGAATGCATACGCTGCACCGCCTCCCGTTCCCAACTTGTGTACTGCCGGGCCGAAGTTCCTGCTTCGATTGAGTTCCTCGTGTAACCAAGAATTTTCAAATCGAGTTTGAAAGCTCGAAGCTTCGGTGCGGCTATGGCCCTCTTTGAGCTCGTCGAATGTTGCCTCGGCCGCCAGCATCCCTGATTTCATGGCCGTATGACTGCCTTTTATCTTCAGCACGTTCATGAAGCCTGCATCGCAGCCGGCAAGTAGGGCACCGGGAACCGTTAATTTTGGTAGGGCCTGAATTCCTCCTTTGCAGAGTGCTCTGGCTCCGTATGACACGCGCTCTCCACCCTCTAAAACTTCTGCGTACAAAGGATGAAGTTTCATACGTTGCATCTCGTCGAACGGCGAGAGGTAAGGGTTGCTATAGCTGAGGTCAGTGATTAACCCCAAAGACACTTGGTTGTTTGGTAAGTGATAGAGAAAGGAGCCGCCAGTTGCCCCTGTAAAAAACCCCCCAATTGGCCAGCCAGCGCCATGGATGACTCTGCCAGGCTTATGTTTTGCAGGATCGATATTCCAAAGTTCTTTGATGCCGATCCCATAGTGCTGGGTACCACTATCTGCATCGAGGTTGAACTTCCGGATTAGTTGTTTGCCTAAATGGCCGCGGCAACCTTCTGAAAAAATAGTGTACTTACCCAGTAGCTCATAACCCGGAGTGAAGCTACCTTTTTGCTCGCCTTCCTTGCTGATGCCCATATCGCCAGTTGCCACGCCGCGGACAGCGCCATTTTCGTCGTACAAGACCTCTGCGGCGGCGAATCCCGGGAAAATGTTCACGCCCATGTTCTCTGCCTGCTCGCCAAGCCAACGGCACAGATTCCCTAGACTAATTGCGTAATTGCCATCGTTGTGTAGATCTTGAGGGACGATGAAACTGGGCATTTTGATTCTGTTAGTATCGTTGACCAGCAAGTAAGCAAGGTCTTCTGTCACCGGGTTGTCCAGTGGCGCACCGCGCTCTTGCCAGTCGGGGAACAGCTCGTTCAGAGCGGTGGGTTCGAAGATCGCACCCGATAAAATGTGCGCGCCGATTTCAGAACC
>CAJWZG010000157.1 GCA_913049565.1 uncultured Gammaproteobacteria bacterium | reverse complement strand
TGCAACGATATCGTCTATACGCAAATTAATTCTCTTTTCGAAATGATTTAGCTGACCTGAATACTGTCTGCAGGTCGATAGCGGTCACCGTCGGTCAAATATCCACCGCCGCTAGCCTCAATAGGTTTCATCGTGTACATCCCACCCACTTTGGGAAGGTGATCGCTGTAGTAGGCTTCGTCGCCGAAGAAACGAAATACCATATTACTCCGTTCAGGCATATTGCTATCAGTACCGCCACCGCGATGTAAGCAATGGGGATGAAACACAACCACATCGCCCGGTATCAACTCAAACCCTAGGATTGCCCAACTGTCTGGATTCTCGGCCATGTCGGCTGTGATGTCAGGTAGTGGCGGAAACTCTGCCGCCTTACCCCAAAGTGCCTCAGTGGGGTTTTTGGGGTTAAACGTCGTGCCGTCATATTGAATTCCTCTGTGGGATCCTCTGATTATTTGTACCGACTGATCAGCGTTCATAGGCATAAGTGGAATCCACATGTTGCACCAATGTTCTCCCGACCATGGCTGATAGGCTGTATCTTGATGCCAAAAGGTAGGGTTCGACCGACCCTTTTTCCAAAATATCTCCTCCGCGAAGTAGCCAACGTATTGAGAATCCATCAGTTTTGCGACGACCAGACCAAATCCTGAGCGGGCGACAATTCTGTCATACATCGACTTTGCTTCAGGGTTGCCATTGTCCACAAAGGAAAAGTTTTCCCGATCTGTCTTACCGGAAGCGATTGGGCCTGGATGTGCTACAGACCATTCGAAACACCTTTTGAGTTCAGTCAATAGCTTCCCATTGATAAGGCCCGGCAATTTGACGATCCCATCCTCAGCGAAACTCTTTTTCTGGACTTCTGTGATTGTGTAGGTCATATGGCTACTCCCGTCTGAACAGTATCGGAATACGATCTAGAGGCAAAACCTTTTTTCTTTTGGGGAATATTAGCCTCGAAAGCCGCGCTTGCGCCTGATTTGCAAGATTGGGGGTTGTTTTGTACGGTCCTTGTTCTTCAACAACAATAAGAGTTAGTACTATGAAAACATTCTTCACTTCCATCGTTCTGGCGTTTCTAAGCATTTCCACCTCTGTTAATGCCTTTGAGGTTGAGGGCGAAAGCTTTATCGCGAAATTTGAAGTCACCTCGATGACAAGTTCCGAAGGCATGTCGGTTATGACGTCTGAAGGTAGCGTGGACGGATATGGCAAGGTTTATCTGACGCACGAACTGACAGCCAATATGGGCTCAATGAACTCAGGTAGCATGAAAGGCCAAGCGCGCACGATGGACGTTGACGGCAATTACGTTGCCGCATCGCTTCAAGGCGTTTGGCGTCGGACAGGTAAAGAGTTGGAAATCATATCCATCGATAATCTTTCGAATGGCACGCGTAATTTTGCGATGGGCACCTATGATGTGGTCACCGGTAAAGGTCAATTTGATGTTTACCCAGTAGAGTAACTCACCGGCGGCATAGGCGGCTCAGTGTTACTGTGCCGTTGCGGTGCCCTAAAGATAATTGTCCAAGGCGAGGCTTACCCACCGATGTTGTGATTAGCGACTGGCTTGGGCACATTATCAATACTTTCTTAACGATCTTTCCGACGATGATACGACTCAGTTTTTTGCCGTTGGCCGCTGTGCTGGCCCTAACAGCGCTTATGCCGAATGTGTCTGCGAAAGCGCCAACCACGAGCGCCGAGTTCCCCTCTGTTCATTTGCATGTTTACAAAAGCCCAACCTGTGGCTGCTGCAAGGACTGGATGAACCACATGGAAGATAACGGGTTCGAGTTACAAGGCCATCACCCTGAGCGGCTTTCCGAGTTCAAAGTGCAGCACGGTATCGAAGCCCTATATCAGTCCTGTCACACGGCTATTACGCAACAGGGTTTTCGCTTTGAAGGACATATTCCGGCTAAATTCGTAAAACAATTCCTCGCTAGACCCCCTGCGGGGGCAATGGGTCTTGCAGTACCAGGTATGCCCTTGGGCAGCCCAGGTATGGAGGTAGGGGAACGGTTCTCGCCTTACCAAATAATCTTGCTGAAGTCTAATGGAACCCACGAACTCTATGGAGATGTTAACCAGGCGTCAGAGCAATATTAATTTTCCGTCAAAATTCCCAGCAACCCATTCAATACCTAACAAGCGGAGCAAAGCGTGTATCACCTGACTGAGGCGTATTTGATGGCCACCTATATCTGCTTTCTAGCTGTTTATCTGGGCGCCCTGGTGTTCGGTACCGCGGCTGTTGCGCCAATAGCGGTAGGCAGTTTAACGGAACAACAGGCTGGTTTTTTTCTGCGGCGTTATTGGGTCGCCTATCATCGTTTTGCCGTATTCGGTGGTCTGTTATTCGCCACCGTTGCCGCGGGAGCATCAGCTTTCTCTGCTATCCCACCCCGCTACTCTTTGTTGTTGGTAAGTTTGGCCGGCCTAATGACGATTTGCTTCTTCGTCGCCATGCGCATGATTGAACCCATTAACCGGGCGCGGGATGCCGGTGATGCTGAGATGTTCAATCGCTTGCATCGATACAACGTCGGGCTAGTGAGCATTGGAATGCTGACCACAATGATATTGCTCGGAGCCTTGGTGTACGTTTTGCCAGGACAGTTTACCTTTTGGCCCACGGCAGCCTAAAGTCCTGACAATGCTCGGCTGGCTAAGCGCATAGCCCGCCTCGCCGAGTTTTCGATCTCGATAAAAGCTTGTTTTTGCTGGATGGCTTTGGGCGCTAACCAAGACCCACCTACGCAGTTTACGCCGCGCAAACTCAAGTAGGTCACTAAGTTGTCTTCATTTATGCCACCGGTCGGGCAGAACTCTATCTCGCCAAATGGCGCCGCTAACGCTCGTAGAGTTGCGATGCCGCCGGAAGCCTCGGCGGGGAAGAATTTGAAGGCGCTCAGCCCATGATCTAACCCCAGCATAATGTCGCTAGCATTGGATACCCCCGGGATAAATGGCACGGGTAATCCCTGCCCAACCTGAGCTAACGACGACGTCAAACCCGGAGTGATGATGAATTGGCTACCTGCGTCTAGTGCAGCATTAAGGTTGTCAACGCTCGTTACTGTTCCTGCGCCCACAAGGATATCTGGAAGCGCTCGGCGGATCCGCTTTATAGCCTCTAAGCTGTCCGAGGAACGCAACACGATCTCCAAAACCCCAATGCCGCCTGCACGCAATGACTCTGCGACGGGTATAGCGCACTCTGCGTTCTCCATATCTATCACCGGCAGGATCGGCGACATGGCAAACAATTGCTGAGATGTTAACTGCATGGGGATTTGAAAAATATGCTCGCACCCTCTTCCGCGGTGCCCACGGATTGACGAAACAATCCAAAGAATTCACGGCCTACGCCTACGCCGCTATCTTCTTCCTTTGACGCCGCCGGACGATGCTCTAAATTTGTTCCTTCAACTTCGAGCATCAACACACCTCTGTCTGCATCGAGTGTGATCCAATCACCGTCAGATACGAAGGCCAAGGGCCCACCAACTGCGGCCTCTGGTGACAAATGAATGGCCGCTGGTACCTTGCCAGAGGCCCCTGACATGCGTCCATCAGTCACCAGCGCCACTTGATAGCCCCTGTCTTGTAACACGCCTAGAGTAGGTGTGAGTTTGTGTAGCTCTGGCATTCCATTTGCGCGCGGGCCTTGAAAGCGCAACACGACGACGCAGTTACGGTTCAATTCTCCGGATTCAAATTTTTGCTTTAGCGCATGCTGGTCATCTATGACCACTGCCTGACCGCGTATAAACCTATGATCGGTGCCAACGGCAGAAAGCTTGATAACCCCACGGCCAAGATTACCTTGCAACAGGCGAAGACCACCTTCGCTGTCAAAAGGCGACTCAGTTGAAGCCAGAACGGTGTCGTCGAGACTCTCAGTTTGGCTTAGCTTCCAGCTCAGTTGCTCTTTCTCTAGGTGGGGTTCAACTGCACAGTCTGCCAACGTATCACCCCAAATCGTTTGCGCATCGCTGTACATAAGCCCTTGATTCATCAGTTCATGAAACAGGTAACCGGTGCCTCCTGCAGCGTGAAAATGATTGATGTCCGCCTGACCGTTTGGATAAATCCGTGCAAGTAAGGGCACTTGTCGTGACAGGTCATCGAAGTCTGTCCAATCAATCAGTAACCCCGCAGATCGAGCGATAGCGATTAAGTGAATCGTATGATTTGTGGAACCGCCAGAGGCTAACAATGCGACTATGGCGTTAACAAAAGATCGTTCGTCGAGAACACAACCTATTGATTTGCGATTACTGCCCAGTGCGGTCACTTGTGTTATGCGGTTGGCAGCTTCTTCGTTAAGGGCATCGCGAAGCGCTGTTGCAGGATTGACAAAAGAGCCACCTGGTACTTGCAGTCCCATAGCCTCCATCAGGATTTGGTTACTATTAGCAGTACCATAAAAGGTGCAAGTTCCCGCTGAGTGATAAGAGGCAGATTCGACATCTAGCAGTTCGTCTCGTGCCACTTTCCCTTCGGCATAAAGTTGACGAACCCGAGCTTTCTCACTGTTGGCGACGCCTGATTGCATCGGCCCTGCTGGCACAAATAGCATCGGGAGATGCCCAAAACGCAAGGCTCCCATCAGCATTCCAGGCACAATTTTGTCGCAGATACCCAAACACAAAACCCCGTCAAACATCTGGTGCGACAATGCGATAATTGTGGCCTGAGCAATGTGGTCTCTGCTAAACAAGCTGAGTTCCATCCCTTCTTGGCCTTGCGTCACACCATCACACATTGCCGGCACAGAGCCCGCGACTTGTGCCGTGCCCCCCGCAGCGCGTACATAGGCCTTCAACATTTCTGGATACGTGCCATAGGGTTGGTGTGCTGAAAGCATGTCGTTGTAGGCCGTAACGATGCCAATGTTGGGCGCATCTACCAGTCGGATAGTTTGTTTATCGTCAGATCCGCAAGCTGCAAAGCCATGGGCTATATTACCGCAGGACAGCTTGTTTCTGGGTGGCTGATCGCTGGCGTTAGCTGCAATTAAATCTAGGTAGCGATGTCGCTCGTTGCGGCTTCGTTCGGCGATTCGCTGGGTAATTGCAAGAATGCTTTTGTTCATTAATCTTTTCCACTTTATCCGGGCCATGCCATCTCGCATTCGCTCACAGCTAGACAAGTGGCCACTTTCGTCGTTAAAAAGGTAGATAGTACGACAACGAAGAACCGCCATGAAAAGAGTTTCAGCATGATTAGCGCTACGCAAATTACGCCAAATTTGGGATCAGAATTGACACCAGATCAGCAGTTGATCGAATTCGACGATAAACAAGTGACTGCTCTAAAAGAACTAGCATCCCAGCGAGGTATCGTGGTGGCACGCGCCCAAACAATGAGCCTTGAACAACAAGCAGCTTTTGCATGTCGACTGGGTGAGCCTTTCACCACACCGATGAACCCTGATGAAATACCTCCTGAGCTAATCGTGATCAAGGCTGATGAAAACTCCAAACGCGCTGCCGGCGAGGGTTGGCATTCTGACGTTTCAAGTGAAGCAGAACCGCCCGGATTGTCGATGCTTCGGATGGAAGTGGTGCCCAGTGCAGGCGGAGATACTCTGTTCGCCAACATGTATGCCGCGTTCGAGTCTCTTTCTCCGTCACTGCAAAGCTTTGTTCAAACCTTGACCGCAAGGCACGACCCGTTAGGCCATTACCTGTATTTGAGTGGCGCTAAAAGATTGGAAGAGCTGCCTCATGCCATACACCCAGTTGTCCGCATTCATCCCGATACAGGCCGCAAAGCGCTTTACGTAAACGTGGGATTTGTAAGCCGGATCGTTGAACTAAACCGACGCGAAAGCGCTGCCTTGCTGCAGTTGCTTTATGACCATGTGGCATACTCAGCCAATATTCAATGTCGAGTCGCTTGGCAGCCGGGAACTGTCATTTTTTGGGATAATCGCTGCGTCCAGCACTTCGCGGCTTTTGATTACTTTCCGCAAAAACGGTTGGGCTATCGGGCGACCATTCGTGCTGAAAAACCCATTGCCGCGCATTAGTCAAAAGGCACTCCTTTTGCTCCTGGTACTGCCCTGGTCGCCGTTAGCGTCAGGTTTCACCAGCGATGCGTTTGAGTGTTACGGGGCCGTTTACTCTAACCACACTGAGCCACCTACCCTGATTAACGGATCCCTGCGTGTCGGGTTACACCCACAAGGAAATGATCCAGTCATGCACATCTACACCGACCAGCTTTCTATCTTTAGTCTGAAGTCGTTGAGAATCTCAGACCGTTTTATGCGAGGCCGAATCCTTTCAAAGAAGCCGCAAAACCAAGACATTGGAGGCTTCCTCCTACGCCAAAAAGGCCTAAACCTTAGCTTCGATCTGGCGCAGAAAAGAAGCACTTTGAGCCAGGCGCCTTTCGACCTTTCCTTTCGAGGCGAATGCTCATCGGTAGGCTACCATCAGGGCTAAGGCGGCTACTTTGCCTAATCAACGTCAAACTGCGAGCTAGGGTTCGTACCAAATAGGCGAACTCCAGGCACGTTGTTGCTGAGTCGGCTGGAGGTCGGGGTTTGGCGATATGCCAAGGTGAATAGCATCCCAAGTCGACCATCGACAAGTGGGGTTTTCCAATATGCGAACGTAATAAAATGCAGGTT
>CAJWZG010000156.1 GCA_913049565.1 uncultured Gammaproteobacteria bacterium | reverse complement strand
ACACGTTGCGGCTCGCCCTGATCCTGCAGGCAGATACCGACAACCCAACCGCCTCTGCCTACCTCAGCAGCTATAAACTGGATTTGTTTAGCAACTTTACCTACTTCGCCGACGACCCCGTCAACGGCGACCAGCTGGAACAGGTCGACGACCGAGTTATCACCGGCGGCGCATTAGAGTACCGCTGGCGGTTCGATGACCGGTGGAGTACCGCAATCGGTAGTGATCTGCGTTTCGACGATATTCGCCAGGCGGATTTGTATCGAACAACCCAGCGTCAACGTTTGGTCACAATCCGCCAAGATAGGATTCATTGGTTAAGTGCAGGCGCTTGGGGCCAAGTCATCTTTCAACCGACTCCGAGTTTGAGAGCCAAAGCCGGGTTGCGATTTGACGGGTCGGACTTTGATGTGAATGCGCGCAATAAGGTCAACAGCGGATCGGGACACGACACCCTATTGTTGCCCAAGTTTGCGCTGGCCTATGCGGCGAACGAGTGGATCGAGCTGTATTACAGCATCGGCCGTGGCTTCCATAGCAACGATGTTCGAGGCGTTGTCGCGTCCGTTGATCCGGTCTCGCTGGAACCCGTCACAGGTGTACCACTCTATGCCGAGCAGCGCGGGCAGGAACTCGGGGTTCGGTTTGAGGATTGGCGCGGCCTGTTCGTCACGATGGCTGTGTTTGAACTGCTATCCGACTCTGAACTAACGTTTGTTGGAGACTCTGGTGCCACCGAACCTGCCCCAGGCTCAAAACGCTATGGTTTGGAGTTCGCACTGCTTGGGAGCCTCGGCAAACATTGGCTTTTTGACCTTAACGGCGCATTTGTGCGCAGCCGACATACTCTGGTGCCCGCTGCTGAAAGACGAGTGCCAAACGCGCAAGATCGCGTTGCCTCCGCTGGCATCGAATACAAAAACGATGCCCGGGAAATCAGCGTAGGCGCCCGTTGCCGCCACTTTGGAGACACCCCATTGCGTGAAGACAATTCCGTACGGGGTAAGAGCGCTACGCTGTGCAACCTCCTCACCACTTACTCGATCGATCAGTGGCAAGTCAGTGCTCAGTTAATCAACCTATTTAATCGTGAAGCGTCTGATATCGCTTACTGGTACGGATCGCGCACCTCATCAGATACAAGCGTTGTCGACGATGTGCATTTTCATCCCGTGGTACCGCGCACGCTGCGTATTGGCTTTCGCTATGCGTTTTGAAATCTAACCCCGGCTGTCTGACGTTGGACCCATATACTTCATACCCTGGGCGTTAAAAAATCCGAAGTCTTTGGCAGGATAAGGGTTGTCACGCCCAATAAGATGAGCAAAACGCGGCGGATTATGCGCGATCACCTCATCGCCGATCACTGAGTCGAGGTTCTCCTGAGACTGGACATACAAGCGTTTCAAATACACCGTCATGCCGACGCGCTCGCCGGGCAAAGTACGCGCACCCGCGCTGTGAACAAGGTTGCCACTGAAGACGATTACTGAGCCTTTTGGGGCTTCAAGGGGAATGGCAGTTTTGTGCGCATTTGGGCTCGGATGCCCACGACGTTTGTGTGAACCGAGCACGACCGGGGTCGCGCCGGATTCTCGCGTGAACTCATCAATGACCCACATCATGTTACAGGTCATAGCGTGTTCGGGGACCAGATCAGGCACTAAAGGAGCATCGTTGTGCAGGCCTTGTGGGCGATCACCAGCACAGCGGACATGCCCATGGTTGCTCGATATCAGGCAGCTTTCACCGAGCAGCCAAGTGACCAAGGCCAGTGGTTTTTCGCTCATCACCGCCTACTCGAATATGCGTCCTCGAGCGAGCAACCAAGACACCAGATAGCTGCTGCCCTACGGATCAGCCAAAGGACAAGACTTGCCTGCGGCAGCATCCGCAGCGCCCAATCGGATAATCGTGTCACGCAGTTCGTCAAAAAAATTCAACGGGGCACAGTCTGCGACAACGGTATAGCCACACAGTTCTAATTCAACAACATGACGCTCTAAACCAAGCCGAAGTATTTCGGTATACATGCGATCGAGACGCTCCCGGGCTTCGACAAAGAATCTAGGCCTAGAATCTTCGCGGGCGATTGTATTATCCACGCTATTCTCTCCTACGCGCGACCGACGGCGGGACAACCCTACCCTGCCCTGATGTTCTCGGGGTGTAACGGGCAACAGGTTTAGTCTGCCTTTCTTTTGCCCTGCGTGCTGCTATATCTGAGCAGTAATCGACTTCCACACCCAGTTAAGCCATGTTCACCAAGTTGTCATAATAGAAGTTAGTGGCTTCGACAAATCCGTCAATGCTGCCGCAATCAAAACGCAGCCCTGCAAACCGATAGGCCAACAATTGACCGTCCTTGGCCAACGCGTTCAGGGCATCGGTTAACTGAATCTCACCACCGGCTCCGGGTTCTGTGTTCTCCAGATGATGAAAAACGTCGGGGCTTAATATGTAACGACCGATGACAGCGAGTGTTGAAGGCGCCTCCTCAACCGCGGGTTTTTCAACCATGGAGGCGACTTGCAGCAGACCATCCTCCACCCTCTCGCCGACAACGATGCCGTATTTGTTGACCTGATCGGCAGGCACATCCATCACAGCGATCACTGAACTGTTATGAGTTTCTGCAATCGTCTGCATTTGCTTTAGCACCGGATCGCCGTCAAGGTTCAGGCACAGGTCATCTGCCAAGATCAGACCGAAGGCTTCTTCACCAATGAGCGTGCGGCCGGTTAGCACAGCGTCACCCAACCCGCGCATTGAACGCTGCCGTGTGTAGCTGAAGGTGCAGGTATCGGTGAGATGGCGGATTTGCGCAAGAGCCTCTTCCTTGGACGAGCCCGCGATCTGATGCTCAAGTTCGAAGTTGGTATCAAAGTGATCTTCCAGTGCGCGCTTACCTCGGCCTGTCACGATGCAGATTTCTGACATACCTGCGGCGCTGGCTTCCTCAACGCCAAATTCGATGAGTGGCCTGTTTACAATCGGTAACATCTCTTTAGGCATTGACTTGGTTGCTGGCAGAAATCGAGTTCCATAGCCCGCTGCGGGAAATAGGCACTTATTTACGATCAATTTCATACTCCTTTTGTTCAAACGAGCCCTCGTTTGTGAGTTCCTGTTTAGCGACACTCACCGGCAACCTACTTATTCATTCTTCGACCATAACAGGTTGCGTCCTCAACACCGCCAGTTTTTGTAATATCGTTACAGTGCAAAGCATTTCTTCTTGCTACCAAGTTTCATGCCAATCTGCCTAATGCGCTATGCCTCGCCCTACCGGGGCTACCCTACTTGAAACTCCAGAACCTGATCGGCTCATTTGCACCAATATAGTGCGATTTTGTTGCCTTGCGCCCTTACAGCGGGCCACATGCCTCCCTCAGCCAGGCTAGATCAGATATTTTGCACCATAAACATGGCACGGCTTTTGCTTCTCCTTTTTCAGCCACAACCTAATCGGTCGTACAGAGAACCAAAAATATGAACAGTGTTCAAAATATATTGAGGCAGTTTTCGGCTAAGTGGTTGGTGTTCACCGATCTCGATGGCACGCTACTGGACAGACACTACAACCTTCAAGCTGCCGGCAACGCCTTGGATCTCCTGCATCAGTATGGCTGTGTTTGTATTCCGGCATCCAGCAAAACTCAGCTCGAGATGGCGGAACTAAATAAGCGTCGAAAATTCCCTTCGCCTTACATTTTCGAAAATGGGTCGGGGCTGCAATGGCCTTCAGCTTCGCACCCCGAACTGTTTGGCCGCAGTGCGCTGGAAATTGGCGGACTGCTAGACCACATTCGCGACGAGCACAATATTCACTACCGGCTGTTCCGCGACATTCCCGACGATGAACTCAGCGAGATAACTGGCCTCGACGAGTTGGGCGTTAAGGCCGCCAAGGTAAGATCAGCCAGCATGCCGCTAATTTGGGAAGACAACGCTGGAGCACTGGATACTTTTCAGGGCATTCTGGGCTTTATCGGTTTGCAGGTCGTTCGTGGGGGCCAATTCCAGACCGTTCTTGATCGTTCATGCAGCAAAGCGGGGGCGATGCAGCGCATCTCCCAAGATTTCACCAAAAGCTATTATTTACCGAGAATCATTGCCTGCGGAGATGCCGAAAACGATCTTGAAATGCTATCGGCAGCCGACGTGGCCGTGCTCTTTCCAAACGGTGACGGAGGTTATCTGCCTTTAGACCATCCGCAACTACATTACGCCGATAACTGCGGAGAAATCGCTTGGCTTGAAACCCTTGAGAGGGTGCTCTCCCAATACGAGTCCGCAGACCAACACAACCAACTATCGGAGCATCAAAGCGTTGAGTGATTTTTTTCAAAACGGCACGGTTACAACACTGCACAACCTAAAAACCCGAAGCCTTGAATCGCTTGAGGAAGAGCTGCACGAATTCAGCCAGTCCAACCCTATGGCGCTGATTCTACCTTGTCTATATTCCGAGTTGGAGCAAGATGCGCTAGGGCGAATCATCGATGCATTGAATGGGGCCACCTATCTTCATCACGTGGTTATCGGGTTAGACCGCGCTAACGAGGCTGAGTACTGTCACGCGCTTGGGTATTTTGCTCGCCTGAAAATTTCTCATACCGTGCTTTGGAACGACGGCCCCCGGGCTCAGGAGCTGCAAAATCAATTGAAACTTCAGAGCATTGCACCCACAGATCTTGGCAAAGGCTGTAACGTTTGGTACTGCTTTGGTTTTATTCAGTCCATGCCAGAAATCAAAGTTGTCGCCTTGCACGATTGCGACATCACCACCTACGACCGTTCGCTGCTGGCTCGATTACTCTATCCGGTAGCAAACCCGAGCTTTAACTACGCTTTTTGCAAGGGCTTTTACGCCCGCGTGGCCGAGGGCAAACTCAATGGCCGCGTAAGCCGCTTGTTAGTTTCACCCTTAGTACGTGCCATGAAGCGCGTCTTCCCAGAACAGCATTTTCTCGAATATCTGGATAGCTTCCGCTATCCGTTGGCCGGTGAGTTCGCTATGAGTATGGATTTAGTGAAGACCCTGCGTATTCCCGCCGACTGGGCGCTGGAAATCGGTATTCTCACCGAAGTTTACCGCAATTACTCGACCAAGCAGGTTTGTCAAATCGAAGTAGCAGACAACTACGACCACAAACACCAAGACCTGTCATCCGATGATCGAACCAAGGGTCTGTCGCGCATGAGCTCCGACATTTCCACATCGCTCTATCGAATCTTGGCGACTTTTGGCGCGGTTTTCCAAACCGGCACAGTGAGAACCGTCAAGGCGGCCTATCTAAGAATCGCATTGGATCTGATTGAATCCTATTACAATGATGCCGTGGTGAACGGACTGGGATTTGACCGTGATGGCGAGGAGCGCGCGGTGGAAACATTTGCCAGCAATGTACTGACATCGGGTCAGGACTATCTGCAATCAGGGCAAGAAGTGCCCTACGTGCCAGCCTGGAATCGTGTCCTGAGCGTGTACCCCTCTGCTCCGCAGGAGCTCGCACAAATTGTCGCTCACGATTACGATGAGTTCGGTACTGCGCCTGCCGCCAAATTATTGGCTAGCTCAGGCTAAGACCAGCCACCTCACCTGATAGGCAGCCATGGCAATAGGCGCACCAGCCTGCAACACATCATCGCTAACAATGTCATTGGCGCTCGTTACGGACACGGTACCTAGGTCGGGCCAAGGCACCGAGAGTGATCGATCTCTAAAGGATGCAACCACGAGCATGGTTTGCTGAGGATGGTGACGCAGAAACATCAGGTAGTCGCTGCTTCCCCCTACGAAGGTCTGCTCAACAGCTGTTGCAAACGCAGGCTGTTGCGCCCGCAAAATCAGGCTTTGTCGCAGAGCGTCAAAAACGATGGCATGGTGGCTGTCAGGGTCTGCCAGCACGGTTTCAAGTTCATTCAATGTCCAGTTACCGCGATTGATCGACCGCGTTCGCCCCGTGGTCTCCATCTGCTGAAGGTCGTTGGAGCTGGCCAGCAGCGCATTCAAATACACCCCGGGGACACCCTGATACGCCATCAAAAGTTGATGCGCACCCACATAGGCGTCGATAGACGACTGATCACCGCCAAACGCGGAAAACAAGGAAATATTCAGCTCATAAACCCGATCCTCACCGGACGGGGTGCTGCGCATGGATGCAAAACCGCCCCGCGAGTGAACGATATCAATCAGTTGCCCGATCTCCGCTTCATCCAGCAATCCTTCCAATGGGCGCATCCCGATCCCGTCGTGAGAAGCAATGAAGTTGAAGTAGCAGCAACCCTGCGGAGCAGGCACCAGCGCCTGCGTCCAATCTACCAAAGCTTTGCCATTGCCAGCCAAATAGGTATAGAGCAGCAGCGGTGCCAAGCTGAATTGGTACACCCAATGCGCCTCGTTGGCCTCACCAAAGTAACTGACGTTCTCTTCATGGGGCACGTTGGTTTCGGTGACCAAGGTGAGTGGTATGCCCGCGACATCGGTTATCCCGCGCAAAATTCTCACCACCATATGCGTCTCTGGCAGGCTCATACACGTGGAGCCAACGCGTTTCCACAAATAGGCAACCGCATCCAGACGAATATACCGGGCACCCATACGAACGTAGAACAAAAGTATGCTGACGAACTCCAAAAGAATATTGGGATTCGCAAAATTCAAATCTACCTGATCT
>CAJWZG010000155.1 GCA_913049565.1 uncultured Gammaproteobacteria bacterium | reverse complement strand
GTTAGCCATGGCGACGTAGCGAGCACGCATCCCGTCGCCCCGGTCGGTTTCGATGATCCAGTGCTCGGTCGCCTCATCCCAAGCCAGGTTAGTAATGCTGGTTTGCAAACAGGCGTTATCATAGAGGCTATAGTGTCTGGCGATACGCTTACTGTGTTCAAGAATCTCTGGGGCAAAAGAGTACTTGTGTTTAGGCATGTAGCTGAGTTCTTCGAGCAGGGGTAGATAGCAATAGGACTCGACGTCGCACATGGCGCCCGGATAGCGGTTCCAATACCAAGTGCCACCAAAATCCCCACCTTGCTCAATCATACGAACGTCGGTAAAGCCGGCTTCTTTCATCCGCGCTGCCATCAGTAGTCCACCGAAGCCGCCACCGATAATAGCTATTTCCACCTGGTCGAACAGCGGCTCCCGAGTAAATCCCGGCTCGACGTAAGGGTCATCCACGTATTGAGAAAACTCTGCCGTCACCTCGACGTATTGATCGTTCGCATCGACGCGCAATCGCTTGTCGCGTTCTGCTAGGTATTTGGTTTTTAGCTCGACAGGATCAAAGTCTAATCCGCCAATCAATTCGGCAATGTTGGCTGTCTCTGCCATCGCTTCTCTCCCCAGATTTACGCGTCTCAACAAGTTATACAAAGTATCGCGACTGAAGAAAAGAGAGACAAATCGGCGGGGTTGGCTCATACAGTGAGGCAGACGTACTTTGAGAAACGAAAAGAGGGGTTCAATAATGACAAATGGTGTTTGGCGTCTGGCGAGAACGCCGTTCGATGGGTGGCCTGTGCCAGAGGACTTCCTTTGGCAGCAAGAAACAATGCCCACTCCCGGGCCGAATCAAATGCTCACTCGGACCATTTATCTTTCACTGGACCCGTATCAATGGGGCCGTCGTCGTAGTGGAACTGAGCAGCCCGGGGACGTGTGCCACGGGCGAACCGTTTCTCAGGTTATGGAAAGCCAGCTTGCGGGATACGCCGCAGGTGATTACGTATTCAATACCAATGGCTGGCAGACTTATGGGTTAACCGGCGCCGGTATCGATGTGTTCGGTTATATGTTTCCTCGAAAAATTGATCCGACCCTCGCACCCATTTCTACCGCCATAGGCGTTATGGGAATGCTAGGTCTCACGGGCTATGCAGGTTTAGTTGTTCAGTGCCAGCCAAAACCCGGCGACACCTTGGTGGTATCTGCGGCTTCCGGGGGCGTTGGCCAAGTGGTGTGCCAACTGGGCCGTCTCTATGGCTGCCGTGTTGTGGCCGTTGCTGGGTCTCAGTCAAAACTCGATTACCTGCAAACGCTGGGTGTCGATGCTGTGGTTTGTCATCGATCCCCCAACTTTCGTGACGAACTGAAACAAGCGTGTCCGGATGGTTGCGACATATATTTTGAGAACGTGGGTGGTGCCGTCTTTGACGCGGTCTTGCCGCTTCTGAACAAACAGTCTCGCGTCTCTTTGTGCGGGTTGATCTCTCAATACGGCAACGTGGATGGTCAAGACCCCCGAACTCAGTGGCGGCTGGCCGGGTCTCAGGTATTTGAAAGGAAACAGGTGCAAGTGCACGACTTATTTGTGGGTAACTTTGTTGCCGACTACCAAGACCGTTTTTTTGAGGAAATGGGGGATTATGTGCGCGCTGGTGAGGTTCGTTTTTTAGAGGACAAGCGGCAAGGTCTCGAACAGACACCTCAGGCTTTCGCGCAAATGCTGCAGGGCGACAATTTTGGTAAGACTCTTGTCGTGGTGTCGAAAGATTCAACCCTAGTGGATTGAATCAGGCGACTTACCCGAGTGCGATGGGTTAGATTCCGCTGTGGGAGATAGAAAAAGCTAGGGGGGGTTATGGCAGAAACTGATTCGACCAAAGAGGGAGTTTGGCGCACTCGCTACTCCATTATCGCGATGTGTTTTGCGGCGACATTTGTCTGCTATATCGACCGGGTTAACATTTCCGTCGCGATTATTCCTATGGCCGAAGACTACGGCTGGAATCTTGAGACCCAAGGCTACATTTTGTCGTCCTTCTATATCGGTTACCTAATGATGCAGATTGGCGGCGGGCGGCTTGCCGATACCTATGGCGGCAAAATAGTCCTTGGTATGGGTGTGCTGATCTGGTCACTGTTTACCTTGATCACCCCTTGGGCTGCGATGGGCGGATTAATGATGCTATATCTGGCGAGAATCGGTATGGGCCTTGGGGAGGCGGTGACATTCCCCTCTGTCTACAGCCTGGTAACCCGCTGGTTTCCAGCAGGTGAAACGGCCAAGGCAATAGCCTTTAACGCCAGCGCAATTCCTATTGGAACAGTGTTTGCTCTGATCGTGACACCGATCATCGTTACTTACCTTGGTTGGGAGTGGGCTTTTTATTTGTTCGGCTTAGTGGGGGTGCTGTGGTTTGCTGCCTGGCAGTACTTTGTGAGCACCAGGCCGAAGGATCACCCTCGTATATCAGCGGAAGAACTGGGTTTTATTGAGTCCAATGCCCGTTTCAGTGAAGCAGCGGAAGATCAAGAGACGCCGCCAATATGGGTGTTTCTCAAAAGTAAGGCTGTGTGGGCTATTTTGGTGGCGCATTTTTGCAACAACTGGACGTTGTATGTGATCTTATCCTGGTTGCCTAAGTACGTGAACGAGGGGCTAGGTGTACCCTTCGGTGACATCGGCTACGTTGCCATGCTGCCTCACATCACTTCGTTTTTGTGTTTAAACGTCGCAGGCAATATTGCAGATCGCATGATTGTCAGCGGTATGAGCGTCACCAAGGTGCGCAAAATTATGCAAACCATTGCTTTTGGAGGCTTAGCCGTTTGCTTGTTGTTGGTCACTACCGTGGATACGGTCTGGGCAGCCATTGGTATTCTCTGCTTAGGAAAATTGTTTGGTGCGGCAGGCATCGGTGGATTTAATGTCAATCACATGGATGTTGCGCCCCGCCACGCGGGTACCCTGATGGGTATCACCAATACGGCTGGCACCATTCCCGGCATCGTTGGCGTGGCGGTAACGGGTCTGATACTTGAGTATACCGGTTCCTGGGATCTCGTGTTTCAGGTCACCGCTGGAGTAACGCTCTTTGGCATGATCTTCTACCTAATATTTGCCAGCGGTGAAAAAGAATTCGATTAGGTAATCGCAAAGAGTGACTGGCCCATGATGAATTTGCTTGAAGGAATCAAGGTGGTGGACTTTACTACCATCGTACTTGGGCCTTATGCAACGCAATTCCTTGGCGATTTTGGTGCTGATGTGGTCAAAGTAGAGTCGCTAGATGGCGATGGCTTTCGCGCTGTCCGCCCGGGGCCAACAGCCGATGTTGGCGCCGGGTTTGCCAACTTTAATCGCAATAAGCGCAGCATCGCCATCGATCTCAAACAGTTGGCCGCACAAGACGTGGTAGCGCGTTTGGTCGCCGATGCCGACGTGGTCGTGCACAATATGCGCGGCAAATCCGCGCAGGCTTTGGGAATTGCCTACCAACAGTTGCAGCAAGTTAAACCCAATCTCGTTTATTGCTGGTCGCCTGGCTTCGGTAGTCGTGGGCCAGATGCGAACAGCCCTGCTTATGACGACATTATTCAAGCACGTTCCGGTATCGCGGCACTGAACGCCGATGTGCAGGGCGCCCCGCAGTTTGTCCGCAGCGTGCTGTGTGACAAGGTTGTCGGACTGCACTTGGCGATGGCTGTTGCTGCGGCTCTGGTGCATCGCGAACGTACTGGCGAAGGTCAGTCTATCGAGGTGCCGATGCTCGAGACTATGGCGAGCTTTGTACTTGCCGAACACTTAGCCGGTCATACTATGGATCCCTCTCAAGGCGACTTGGGTTACGAGCGTCTAATGTCGGCCAACCGCAAGCCTTATAGAACCGCCGATGGGTTCATGGCGATCATGCCCTACAGTACCAAGCAGTGGCTGCGGTTTATGCAGGTAACGGCTCAAACTGATCTAGCCGAAGCCGCTTGGTTGGTCGACGGAGCGACACGATCTGATCGAATTGATGAGCTTTATCAACGGATTGCTCAATTAGCGGTTGAGCGCACCAATGAGGAGTGGTTAGACGTTTTAGTGGCCAACGACATTCCGTGCGCCGTTGTTAATACGCTGGCCGATGTGATTCTTGATGACCACCTCGCAACCACCGGGTTGTTAGATTCTTTTGTTGATGAAAGTTTAGGAACGCTGCGCTACCTGCGCCCCGGGTTTTCATCGCAGCAGTCGGAAACGGCCACGTCGCTGCAGCCATCGCCGCCGCCGCGCTTAGGTGAGCACGGCCCTGAGATATTGGCGCAGCTGGGTATGACCACCGAGGAAATACAGGCCCTAATCGCCGAGGGGGTTTTGGGTGGTGTGCCGAACTAAAAAGTTAGGCGTCTGATAGGTACCAGCGCGTGCCACATATATCGACCTGACCATCGTTGACGTAGGCTTTACGAGCCTTGGCCTCGCGCAAAATATGCTCTCGATCTGTAACCGCTATATCCAGCCCGCCTAAACCTGGTCCTCTGCCATCGGTGACAGGAACAAACCGCAGTGTTGCGTTATTGAAGGCGATGGTGGGATTGCCAGTCGAATCGTGGTGTACAGGCGTGTCGACACATTGGCCCCATAAGTTCGCGAGCTCCGTCGGGTCATCGTCCTGTAGCTCCACACCGATGAAGTCTAGTGTCACATCTTGCCTGACATGTTGTTCCCATCCGGTGCCGCCTACTGGATTCCATCGTCCGTCGAAGTCCTCATCAGCGTCGTACTCTAATTCCAGAAAGGCTGCCTTTAGGTCACCAGGATGCAGTTGTGTGAGTGTCCATTGCTCACTCTCGTGTTCATGCGCGACACGCACGCCGTTGTCGATGGCGCGCTGCCGCAATCGCTGGTGTTCTGCGTAGGTATCAATTTGGGTAATGACCATGTAGCCACCGTCTCCGCCGCGTCGATCAAGATAACGACCGCCCGCAGTATTTTCTTGAGTGGGTGCGACCACTTCGAGAAAATTTCGACCAACAGGCATCAAATTATTTTCTAAGCCAAACTTGCCCACGCCGGGGTCTACGTAACAGCTGTTGATACCAAGAATGTTGCGCAGGGCATCGACAACCTTCTCGATGTCATGGGCAACGAGGCAAATTTGTCTGAGCTGTATCGTCATACTTGTTCTCCAGTATAAGAACTCAGTTGGAGCCGAAGCTCTTTTGTCGTGCTGGCAGAGGTACAAAGTCACCTTCGCGCTTCTCTGCGTTGGCCATCATTGCTTCCTGCATTTCTTGGCTTTGTAAAAAAGACGCGTTCCAAATCGCAATGTAGTCCAACGTGTCTGCGGTGGAGTGATCTTTCGAATAGTTGATTAACCGTTTGCACCCGTAAACCGCCAGTGGCGCCTTCGTAGCGATCTCCGAAGCGACGGCCATAACACCAGCTAACATTTCCTCATGACTATGAAAGACACGATTGACCAAACCGGTGCTCAGAGCTTCATTCGCGGGCATTCGACGGCCGGTATAGGCAAGTTCCCGAACAAGGCCTTCGGGCATCTGTTGTACGAGTCTTGGGAAGGTGCCTACATCGGCGGTCATACCGATATTAATTTCAAAGATCGTAAAGAAGGCATCCTCGGTGCAGTAACGCATATCGCATGCAGTGACCATATCCAGACCACCGCCTACGCAGCCCCCTTGGATAGCCGCTAACACAGGCAGCCGACAAGCCTCCAAGGCGGTGAAGGCGTCTTGCGTTTTTCGCGCGGTATCGTAAAACGCAGCACCGTGCCGTATCCGCTCGCGCTTCGCCTCTTCAGGAGTCATATCTTTGGGTGCGAAGGCGTTGAGATCCATGCCCGCAGTGAAAACGGGGCCGCTCGATGAGATCACGATTACCCGCGCGTCTGAGTTGTTGTCGACTTCTCGTACCACCCGAGGCAGGTCTTCCCAAAACGAGGGGATCATACTGTTGCGCTTTTCAGGTCGGTTGAGACAAATATGGGCGATGTGATTTTCGACGGTTAGATCAAATGTCTCGAAATGTTGTTGATTAGCAGTGTGACTCACGGCGTTCTCCAGTTAGTAATTCATGTTCTTTACGCCGAGTATATGCCCACTACTTCGCCGGGTCAGCCCACAGACCTCACTCAAAAAGCAGTTGGTTAAAATACCGACCGGGTGCCAGAGTGAAGAGCCCGGCGATTAAAATGCCGCCGAAGTACACCCCTGCCATGGCAAATTTATGGCCTGATATGTCGTGGTTTTTCGCAGCAAAATAGGCCCTGGGCACAGATACAAGCACCAGCAATGACAACAAGTGGATCCAGCCAAAGTGACCCAAGAGTTGGGGCCCCACCGCCGCAGTGATGAACAGCGATGCCGCTGCGGTAATGAACATGAGCACCATATAGAATTTGCCTAGCAGTCGATGCGTCGGCGTCCCCTTGGCCCAAAACATCAGATAGGTGCCCAGAACCGCAGCGGGTGCCACGGTGGCCAAATGTAAAGTCATCATCGGTGACAACATTGATCAAATCTCCTGTGAGAACGAATATCAAGGATATTAATCGCTGCGCTGAGATCGGCAATCGCGATGCGGGCGGCTCTTTGCATTTTTTCCCCAGTTGTTAAGCTCACCTCAGTTTGAACAAACGAGGAGAGAAATGATGCAAACGATTGATACGGGAACAGAAGACTTATTGGCCTATCTGCAGGATGGTGTATTGACACTTACCCTCAACCGGCCAGACGCCCGCAATGCGATGAGCGGCGCGATGACTACAGCGTTGGGAGAGCAGTTGGCGGATGCAGAGCTGAACTCTGCCGTTCGTTGTGTCGTGCTAACAGGAGCGGGTAAGGGCTTTTGTGCAGGCGGTGACGTAAAAGGTATGGCCGCCAGTGGCGATGG
>CAJWZG010000154.1 GCA_913049565.1 uncultured Gammaproteobacteria bacterium | reverse complement strand
CTTGTTGCAGAAGTAAATCAGCATGGAGGTCAATCGGTTGGGCCGATCGCAGTGGACCTTTTTCTCGTATCCGGGCTCGCCCTGCGCGATGTCCATGCGGACGCGAATGGTAAACACCCGAATGGGAAAAGCAATCGGCTGGCTTTTTAGCTCAACTCCTCGAGGTGTCCCATGCTCGTAAAATATAGGGCAGTCTTGACGGGAAGGTGCTGCGCCCACAAGTCACAGACGCTGGTTGGCCTCTCGGCCAAAAGGGATCGAAGTACATGAGCGTACTGCTCCAGCTGAGCTGAGTAACGCAAGGTTTCTTGCTGAAAAAAATCGGGAAGCGGTGTTCCGTGATCAGGCGCACTGGTCTTGAAGTCAATGATCCACCAGTAATTTTGTGACACAAAGAGGCGATCAATGACCAAGCGTTTCGATTGATCTGCCACAAGGTGATTAACTGGCCATTCAAAGCGGCCGAAGTCGTGCGCCAGTAGCGCCCACCGTCCGGTCGAGTCTTCCATCGTGCGTTCAACGTGAGCCAGCGCTGCTTTGGTAACATCGTCATACTGATCGGGGTAAGCATCGAGATCGGGTAACCACCGTTCGATGTTGGTTTTAATAGTTGATTGATTAATCGGCCAACCTAGGCGATTTTGATCGCCAATATAAGCAAGCGCCCGGTGTACTAAATTTCCCAAAGACAAGTTGTATCGGTTCGATCGATCATCCTGAGTTTTATCCTCTGCATCCGGTAAGTCAGCCTGATTCTTTGCGGCATCAAGGATTGTGCTAGCTCTAATGTCAGCGGGTGGCGACCAGCGATAATCGCTTGGAAGATGAATCAGCTGTGCCTGTGCCGCTGTCGGTAGACGCGTATCCGATGCTTTATCAATCGTTTCGGCTAATTGAGGATTTGGCGTGTCATGTTTAGCCAGATAGCTGGCCAGTCCTTTGTGTTTGTCAGTAATTTTTGATGTACTCATCCAAAGACTTTTCGCGGCGCGAGTGCAGGCCACATAAAGAAGACGCTTTGATTCATTTTCGGCGCGATTTTTCTCGCCATGGGCCAACCAGTCGTGGGTCGAATCCTGTTTGATTCCAATCAACAGTCCTCTCTCGGTTGGCTGCCAAAGCAATAAGTCGGTTTCCTCAGGTGGAGGAGCTTTCCCGAGGTTCGGTAGAATCACATGCGCAAACTCGAGTCCCTTCGACTTGTGAATGGTCATTACCTGAACCGATGAATCGCTGGCATCCTGGGCATACAGTTTTGCTGTTTTTGTCACCACTAAGTCAGGATTCAGAGCGTCGTCTGCCATGGCCTCTAACAATTCGAACCATCGAATCGCATGTGTCAGGCTTGCAGCCTCATAGGCATCTACACCTCCCAGACGCATCCAACAGCCTTCGACGATCTCACAAATCGGTAGTTCATAAAGTCGAGGTTTTGCCCAATCTATAGCCTCGACGAACCTTTCGAGCGCTGGCGACGATGATTTTTGCTCAGTAGCGAAAGCGAATACGTCAGTATGAGGCGCGAAGATTTCCAATTGTTGCAGCGTTAAGCCAACTACCGGTGATCGCAACAGGGCAAACCAGGCTAATCGGTCGTCAGGGCGAAGTAGTGCTTTGTGCAAACTCAGTAGATCGCGAACGATAGGTTCTCCTTCAAGAGGATCAATTTCTGTACTGGTGTAGCGAATGTTTGCCTGTTTAAGTGCTTTTAAAAGAACCGGTAGATGGGTTCGAGCGCGACACAAAATTCCAATGTTCTCAGAACTATCCGGGGTTCGTTCCCTGATCAGCTCGGCAATATGGCAGGTAATCGCCTCAGCTTCTTCTTCTTCATTAGCAAAGCTACGCAGTTGCTTGCCTCGGTCCGTTTCGTCATCTGGGAGTTGTGCAAGCGCAGGTGAAAAAGCGATAGCACCCAGTTCGGGCAGCGAGGTAGCTGGGAACAAGGTTGTAAACAGGGCGTTATTCCAATCGACGAGTGATGCGCTGGAACGGAAGTTAGCCTTCAGTTGAATAGGCTCTAGGGCAACGTTGGGTAGGCCTTGAGCCCAGCATTGGCTGAAGATCGAAACGTCAGCATCTCGAAATCGGTAAATTGACTGCATGGGATCACCGACGGCAAAAAATGTGTTGCCGCTGCTGGGGCTCCACCCTTCGGTGAGCAGCGAAAAAAAGCGATATTGACTGCGAGAAGTGTCCTGGAACTCGTCAACGAGTAGATGTTTTACCCTGTAATCCCAGAATAACGCCAGATCAGTGGGGCCTGTACCATCTCGCAGACCCTGTCCTGCTTTCATCAAAATGCCCGTAAAGTCTATGCAGCGCCGCCGCCGCATAGACGCCTCCAACTCGGCTGCGGCCAGCGCCAGAGTGACGGATGCGGCAATCAGCGTCGAGGGGTCCTGCTCAATGTCTGGCAATAGTGAGCAGGCGTGCAATAACCCAGCAAATTGCCTTGCCTCTAAATCGCGTAGCCATTCGATTGTGTCCGCGCGAAGTGGCTTATCAGTAAAAGCCTCACCTTGACGCCGATCGACGGTTTGCCGGATGCCTCCATTCTTTTTTAGCAGTGTCGGTAAGAGTTCTTCAACGGTAGGTTCTACGCCGGTTGCTTTCCCCAGTCGTAGAATCATTTGCTGGTCTGAAGCCGACAACTTTGCCTGCAAGGCATCGAGAAGTCTTTGGCGCACATCGATGACGCCTAGTCTTTGAATCTGTTGAACGTCGGCGAGGTCATCGAACGCTGTTGACGCGACTAGGGTTGCAACGTCGAGCCACTGGTCCCGTTTACCGAGCATGATGGTGAGTAAACGTTCGGCACTACTGGCATTGTTATCCAGAGCCGAGAGGAATTCGCTGATAAAAATTGCACTGGCATCATCTGTAAACAGCTTGGCTAAAACGTCTGAGGCAGCCTGCTGATACAGAGGTTGCGGATTTTCCTCAATTCGCATGCCCTCGGCGCTTTGTATTCCGGGAATTTGAGTAGCAAGTTCAGTAGCGAAACTATCGATCGTCTGTATTCTCAGCAAATGAGGATTACGCCTGAGCTGCCAATTATTCGCCTCATCGTGTCGCATGATTGCTTGAGTGAGCGGCGAGTTTTTCTCCATTTCCTCTAGAACCCGCAGCTTCATCTCGGCAGCTGCAGCACGAGTAAAAGTAATAGCCAAGACTTCTTCAGGTCTGCTGACCGTGGTCAGCAGGTTTAGGAAGCGTTGCACAAGGAGCGTGGTTTTACCCGAGCCTGCCGGTGCTTGAACAATAAATGACTCATCCACAGATAAGGCTCGGTCTCGTTGCTCTTGATCTGGCGGCACTGTTTTTGGGTTCACTCTTCGGCCTTGCGTTGTCGGCGTCTCTCGGCAATACGACAAACGGACTTTAGATGACAACTGCGACAAGCACTTTGCAGTGGGTCCACTCTGGCTTCGCCTGCCGCTATCTCATTCGAAAGTTGCACAAGCTGGTGTTGCCAGAGGTTGCGCTGGCTATCCCAGCCTTCATCAGGAAGGCTGGTTTTTATCTGCGCAGTCTTGCTCGACACGAGTTGCTCTAGCGCATCGCCAACGCCAATAAGCTTATGATCACCCTGTTTAACCTTGGCATAGTAAACGCCGCTAATATCATCGCGAATTTGGCTGTAGATCGGCAGCTGCGGAGCGCGAAGCGTCTCGCTCAGCGCATCGCCTACTGTTGCGTTCCCTGTTTTATAATCAAGAACGATTACTTTGCCATCGACCTCATCGAGCCGATCAATCCGCAGATTGAAGGTTAACTTGCCTAGTGTTACGCAGTGGTACTGCTCAACCTCGATCGCACGAAAACCTTTTCTCTCGTGCTCAATAGTCAACCAATCAATCACGAGGTCCATTAGGCGGTATTGCTCGGCGTCTGCGAAAATGCCCGGCAAGTGGGGATACTTCTGCACCGCCGCTTGGCACCAACTCTTAACTTCTGACGCTGGGCATGCGACTGCATCTTCAGAGTTGGGATAACGCGTGAATAATTGCTCCATTACCCAATGCAGAGCCTGCCCTCGCTCCATCGCGGACAAGAAATCTCGCGGCGCATTGGGTTCGGCAAGATTCAGCCGGTAGATGGCGAATTCTTTGAAGGGGCAGATCGCGTGATTTTCAAGACGTCCGCTGCCGCCACGGATCTCACCGGCGGCCAAAGGGCTGCCACGCGCATCATCGGTAAGAGTCAGCAATGCATTGGATTGCTGCATAAAGGGATGCCGTTGATCAATAGTGAGAGTATGCGGTTCTATTGCTGCTTGTTGAGCTGCAGTAAACCCGCGCGACAGCGGAGAGGGGCTTAACTGCGCACCTTTGTCTTGTCGAGTGTAACTGAGCATCAGTTCTTGGCTGCGCGCTACCCAAGACCCAAGAGTGCGCTCTGCAAAGGTGAGTTCTAGCTGCTGAGTGCAACGGGGCAGGCCATGTGCGAGCGCAATTGATCGAGGAATAAAAGGAGAGAGTTTCGATTTGCCTGGAAATAATTCGGCGCTCATGCCGCATACCCAAAGGTGGGAAAACGTCAGTCCCGTAGTTTCCAACATGCCTAGAATTTGAATTCTCGATGTCTGTCGCTCTGGCGCAAACGTTTGATCGAGACCCCAGTCGATTAACTCGAGCGCCTCGTCGTACAACAACAAGGTGGTCTCTCGCTCGGCTGCAAGCTCGGATAAACGCTCCTGAATTTTTGCGACGGCCTGATACTGTACTGACCCTAAATCTTCAATTTGCGGCCAGTTGGCTGCATGCAGTATGTCGAGAAACCGTTGTATCCAGATATCTAGACGTGCGCGTGAGGGTCTTTCATTGACCAATGCGAGCATTGACCGTGCTTCGGGATTGTTAGTGAAAGCGTTGATTGGCAGGCGTAGCCGCGCCCATCTCGGCCACTGATGCCGCAGTTCGCGGCACCACGGCAAGGACAAGAATGGAGAAGAGAGTAAAGTTTCCATTTGGCTTTGATCTAGCGGCTCTCTAACCCAGTCAAGAAGCAATCTAGCATGTCGCCAAACTGGCATTCCGGACAAGCTCTTGCCGCCTGAAAGGTCAAAAATTGGCGTCATACTGTCAGTCGAGGGCGACAAAGTTGCAGCGAATTGCCGTAGCACGCGGTCATAGTTGACATTCAAGTCAGGTATGACGATGCCGATTCGAGCGTTAGCATCAGTACAGTACACATCGTGACACCACTTAGCGGCGTCGGCGAGTTCTTCAGCGAATGTATCGAACCCTTTAACTTGTTGTGAGGAGGTTAAACGAACCTCAGTTAACGCCTCTGTTTTGATGTTTAAACTGGGGTGAAAGTGATCGAGCCATGAGCCGTCCCGTAACAGATTGACTCGACTGTCTGGGAGATCATCCAGCGTTGAAAAAAACTTCGTCTCGATGGGGGACAGATGCTCTATATCGACTAAGACGATGGGTTTTGGCAGCAGTAGCGCAATGTCGCTGATTCGTTCCAGAAGAAGAAATGGGAGTTCTGCTTCGGAAATCGTGTCCGCTGAAAACGTCGAGGTGGCCTCGTCGCACCATTGGCTAAAGTAGGCCCCTTGCTCGCTATGCTGTTGCAGCATGTGTAACTCAATACCGTAACCTTTGACTAATTGCCAAGCCTGAATCACGGATCGGCACTGGTGTCTCAGCCCCTGTGGCGCCGTTTGTTGAAATCCTAGTTGGATCTGATGCTCGGATAGCACGTCGGCCTGTGTTAATGAACTGTCCTTGGCCTGTTCGTACAAGCCTCGCCAAAAATGGCGAAGGCTTTGACACTGCAAAGCCGGCCAAGCTCGATAGCCATTATCGCGCATAGTTAGGTCAAAAGAAGCGCTGAGTTCGCGTGCCAAGCGCTCATTTGGAGTGACGACAATTGATTGTGCAATGGTCTCAACGTGCTCTGGTGGTATGTAGACGGTGGCGGTGATCATGACGAGAGTCTAACCAAGAGGTGATTTGGGGCACAATCTTTTGCCAGTAGCGCTATTAACCCTCCCTGACTAGGGTTAAAATTTTGCGAACGCGGGAAAACCGCAGTTTATTTTCAAACGACGCTCTCTAGAGCAGGAAACATTATGTGGCACCTTATTGAGGATTTTTTCGATCAGAACATCGTGATGAAGGGCTTTATCGGACTTGGATGGTTATCGATGTTGATCATGTTTTGCAGCCTCATTCAGCAAATGATTGCGTAATTGATGCGTTGAGCTTCCACCGCTGCGATCACATTAGATCTTTACAGCGCGGTAACAACAAGGAGCGTTAGACCTATGTGGCTAACTAAACTGTCTGTGCAACAAAGAGAAACGATGTTGCGTTTGGCGCACAATGTCATTGTTTCTGACGGTCTGCTCGATCCCAACGAAGAGGGGATGTTGGAGGGATTTCGTCGCGAGATGAATGTCGCCGATGACTATGAAATTGAATACATCGACTTGGAGGGCGTGGAGAAAACCTACCCAGACCAACGGTCAAGGCTTATCGTGCTAGCGAATCTATGCAAGTTAAGCTACGCCGATGGAGCGTTCGAGATTGAGGAGGAATGCCTTATCGACGAGATTCGCGGCCGCTTTGAGGTAAGCAAAAGCCACTTCGCAATTCTTGAAAGCTGGACGAAGCGTATGTCTGAGTTGGAAGCCGAGGGCGTAGCCTTGTTGGATCTCAGTTAATCAACTTTCTTAAATGCGTAGCCGTAGGAAGCAACTTGGATTTTGAAGGCGATCGAGAGCAGCAACTTCGTTGGCTTGACACTCTCAAGGCCGAGCACCGTGACCTCGACATCGCGATCAACCATCTCATGTCTAGCCGTCACCACGACAATATGAGAATTCAGCGATTGAAGCGACGTAAACTCAAGCTCAAAGACGTAATCCATAAGCTAGAAAGTGAACTGATCCCAGATTTGGATGCCTAGGTCGATGAAAACTAGCTTTGATC
>CAJWZG010000153.1 GCA_913049565.1 uncultured Gammaproteobacteria bacterium | reverse complement strand
CCATTGGCGCAGGCTACATGTACTTGATACTCAGCCTGTACGTGATGAAATTTTCCACAGATGTGCTGCTAATTGCGCCGGCAGTAATGGGGGCCATCTTCAGCCTTTCACGCATTTGGGATGCGATATCAGACCCGCTTGCGGGCTATCTCAGTGACCGAACAACATTCCGTCTTGGGCGACGGCGCACGTGGATTTTGGCGAGTTGCGTACCGATTTCTATTGGTTTTTATGCGGTGTTTGCGCCACCAATGACGTTGCAAGGCGCCGACCTTACCCTTTGGATGACCATTGCGATCATTGGCTTCTACTCTGCCATGACTCTATTTTTTGTACCTCATATGGCGCTCGGTGCGGAGTTGTCTTTGGATTACCACGAGCGCAGCCGATTGTTTGGGGTACGCCATATATTCTATACCGTCGGGTCGATTCTCTCCTTGGGGGCTATGTACCTGCTCATCAATGAGGAGTTTTCTGAAGGCGGAAATGTGCGGCTGCTGGCCCGCGAATTGGCGTACCTAGCCATTGCGGTAATGGTCGTACTGGTCATCTATGCAGCCACTGTCCTTAGAGAGCGGCCAGAGTTTCAAAACCGACAGCAGGGAGGGCCAATACAGGCGTTCCGTGATATCTGGGGGAATCCGCACGCAAAGCTGCTAATCACCGTCACCTTTATTGAGAATGTTGGCAGTGCTGCCATCGCTGCGCTAACCCTGTACGTTTCTCAATATGTGGTTGGCGCCCCAGCGATGGCGCCGCTGATCATTTTGGCCTACATGATCCCCTCATCGTTGTTTGTGCCTATTTGGATACCGCTTTCCAAGCGTTTTGGCAAAATCAAGGTTTGGATGGGCGGTATGATTCTTACTGGGATTTCGTTCGGCGGTATGTTCACGCTGCCGTTTATCGACAACCCCGATCAGCGATTGTTCTGGATTATCTTTCTTGCTGCCTTTGCGGGTCTCGCAGCAGGTTGCGGCGGTACGCTAGGGCCGTCGGTACAGGGCGACGTGATCGACTATGACGAATACAAGACAGGCGAACGTAAGGAAGGCTCGTACTTTGCGGCTTGGAATTTCGTCTACAAAAGCGCACTTGGCGTTATGTTGTTGCTGACTGGATTTGTGCTGGATTTTGCAGGCTTCGTACCGAACATTGAGCAGACCATGCAGGTGAAGGTCGCGATGGTCAGTTTGTATGGACTCTTCCCACTGGTGTGTTACACCATCGGCGCCATTTTATTTAGTCGATTTACGCTGGATGAAAACGCCTACGAGGTAATTCGCACTGAACTGGATGCTCGGCGCGCGAAAGCCGCAGCGAAGCCCACCGCTAACGCCCAATAAATTCGCCGGGCCTTCGCTCTGCAACTGCCTTCACACCCTCTCGGTGATCGGCAGTTTGTTGCAGGCGATGCTGCTCGATAAATTCGTGATCGGTTTGAGTTTTCACGGCAGCCGATAATCCATCGCGCATGGTTGCTCTAACGGAAGCGACGGCAAGTGGGGCGTTCTCAGCAATTTCGGCTGCCAGCTTAATCGCCTCAGCGCGCAGGTTTTCTTTGTCTGTCAGCACATCTGCTAGGCCCATTTCGAACGCCTCTTCACCGGTAATGCGTCGGCCGGTCAGGAACAACATATGGGCTTTTTGTTTGCCAATCAGACGGGCCAGTGTGTGCGTTAGCCCAAAGCCAGGGTGAAAACCCAACTTGACAAAGTTAGCGGTAAAGCGCGCCTCGGGACAAACCACACGAAAGTCAGGCATGACGGCCAATCCAAATCCACCCCCGACCGCGGCACCCTGTACTGCGGCTACAACAGGGATATTTGTATCGAATAAGCGTACGGCAGCGGCATAAAGGGGGTTGCCGTCTTCGACGTTGCGATCGGCGCGTTCTTCGTTGCCAGAGGCACTGCCGAAGTTGTTGCCGGCACAAAAGTGTTTGCCCTCACTGCATAAAACAACAGCCCTCACTTCATCACTAGCCTCCATCTGGCTAAACGCATCTGCTAAGTCTTTGATCATTTGAGTGTCGAAGAAATTGTTAGGCCCGCGCTGGATTTCAACCACCGCAACGTAGTTCTCAATAGTGATACCCAGACCGTCGTAGTGCATGTCCTGCATGGCGTTCTCTCCCCGTTATCGGTTGGGTAAGGGTACCCAACGCTCAACGACGAACTTTAAGCCGCGAACAGTGCCAAAGGCAACGGCGCCAAAAATGAGGTTAGCGGCGATGCCTCGCAGCAAATAGGGAAGACCTGCAAGATAGCAGGCGAACCATCCAGCCAGTGAATTAGGGTAGTAGCCCGAAGCCATCGGCGCCGCATTGCTGACCAGATAGAAGATAATAGCGCTTACTACAGCCGCGCTCGCCACTCGAAGGGCCCGAACCTTCACCAGAATTGGAACCACACCGGCAGCGCTGACGAGATGGGCGATATAGACCAAAGCCATCGCGGCGATACTGTATGTGCCAATGATGGCATCAACAGTCGCAACGCTGATCAGAACGGGCAGTGGGACTAAGTGTTTGGGTAGGTAAGCTGCCGCCAATAGGCCAACAGCGCCGATAGTCGACATTCCTGCAGGATGCGGTAGAAGGTGCGACGAAGCACCTAAAACGCATAGCACAAGGGCTATTAGCCAGGGTCTACGGTCATATGAAGTTTGCGCACTTGGCATCACAGAGATCCTCTGCGGCGAATGAAAGCGCACTATAGTCTGCGGCCGGCAAATTGTCCTTGCAACTGCTGCAACTGAACAATGAGTCAAATACGCCTGAGTTTTTCTCCCCCCGCGCTGTGTCGGCTCGACCATAGGGTATAGTGATCGTTTTCGACGAGGAGAGCAGAGTAGGGATGGCGAGTCGAGATATCTATTCTGTGCTTGCGGTGCCTAACTTTCGTTGGCTGTGGATAGGCAGCTTGGGTTCATCCTTTGCCATGAACATGCAGATCATCGCCCGTGGCTGGTTTGTTTACGACTTAACATCCTCGGCCATGGACTTAGCATGGGTAACGCTCTCATTCATGCTGCCATCGGTTTTATTCTCGCTATACGGGGGCGTGCTCGCCGACCGCTTACCCAAGCGACGGTTGATTGTCTTCGCCCAAAGCTTGAATGCGATAGCCACGCTGGCCATGGCGTGGATTATATTCTCTGGAACCGTCGTGTTCTGGGACTTTATTTGGTTCGGTTTTTTTAATGGCACGATCCTAGCGCTGTCCATGCCCGCGCGTCAGGCGTTTGTGCCAGAGCTCATTCCTCAGCCGCTCATTTTTACCGCCATGGCGCTCAATACCACAGGCTGGAATCTATCGCGTATCGTAGGCCCGGCTTTAGCCGGGTTGCTGATTGCTTGGCTCGCTGATGGAGACAAGCAATCGGCTTTTGGTGTTGGCGTAGTGTATCTGGCGATCGCTGCCCTTTATCTGGGCTCTGCCCTAACCATGCTTTTTGTCAGCGTACCGGGCAACTCTTCGCAAAGCCGGCGCGACGGCACTTACCAGGAGATGCGCGAAGGACTCAGATATGTCTTTGCACACCCTCATATTTTTGCACTCTTACTGCTGTCAATTATTCCCTTCTTATTTGGCATGCCGCTGAACACATTACTACCGGCGTTTAATCAAGACGTTCTTGGAGGGCATGCGGATAGTCTAGGTATATTGGTATCAGCTATGGGTGGTGGGGCCATTATAGGTTCAATGATGATGGCGGCTATGGGCGATATGCGGCGCAAGGGGCTGTGGTTGGTGTTGAGCAGCTTCGCTTGGGCCGGAGCCACATCGGTATTTGGAGTCAGTGCGAATGTCACCATGGCGATGCTTGCTATTGCTTTAATCGGGTTAGTTAGTGCCTGGAATATGTCGCTAAATCGCGGATTGCTGCAGCATACAGTAGACGCTCACATGCGCGGGCGTATTATGAGTATCGACATGATGTTTCATGGATTGATGCCGCTGGGGGTATTCCCCATAAGCTGGGTAGCGGAGCGGTACGGAGTGGGCATAGCGCTCATGGTAAGCGGTGTTGCTTTTGGCGGTATGATCTTGCTATCGATGATGTTATCGACCTCCGTACGTGCGATGGCCGCAGATGCTGCTGTTACGAAAAGCTTGGCGCAAGGACAACAATAGGTAACGAAGATGCAATGGGATCTAATAATTCGTAACGCCAAAGTATTTGACGGGCATGGCGGCCCGGGGCGTGTTGGTGATGTGGCGATCAAATCTGGCAAGATAGCGGCGCTTGGCGCCCGACTGCCGACGGCAGAGAGCGCGGCGGTTCATGATGCCGAGGGCCAGTGGCTGACGCCGGGATTGCTGGATATCCATACCCACGAAGACTTAGAGGCGGAGTTAGACCCCGGGCTTCCCGAGGTGGTACGACATGGGACAACGAGTGTGGTGGTCGGCAATTGCAGTATTGGTCTGGCCTTTGGTAACCAGCGCCAATCGAGCATGGACACCACCCAAGATCCCATTGTTGATTGTTTTGCTCGGGTAGAGAACATACCTAAAACCGTATTGTCGAAGGCTGCGGATAAAGCCGTTTGGTCAAAACCTACAGATTATCTTAGCCACTTAGATGAACTGCCTCTGGCGGCTAACATGGCGCCATTTCTGCCGCACTCTATGCTGCGTATCGAAGTTATGGGTCTGCAAGACAGTGTTTCTCGGCAGCCGACGACAGCAGAACTTGACCGTATGGCTGGGATTCTCGATGAGGCCATGCAAGAAGGGTATCTGGGATTATCGACAGATGGACTGCCACTGCACTTTTTGGCGAACGAGCCCAACTTAGGCAAGCGTATCCCTACGCAATATGCCGAATTTGGTGAATACAAAAGGCTCACCGACGTGGTTCGTAAGCACGACCGGGTATGGCAGATGACACCGGCAACAGACGACGGTGCCCTGACGGCTCGTCTCTTCATGCTGAGCAGCGGGCGCTTGCATGATAAGCCGCTAAAGATCACAGCCTTGGCGGCGATTGATAGCGTGAACAATCGCAGCAACTTGTCCCGTGGTTTGCTGTTCGCAAATTTGCTCAACAGCAATGCCCTGCAAGGCAATTTCCGATTACAGTGTTTGAGCGCACCGTTTCGCGTTTATTCCGAGGGGGCAGTGAGCCCTTTGGCGGAGGCAGACCCGCTCATGCGGAGGCTTATCGAGACAGAGCTCGAAGACGTAGAACGCAGGCGAGAAATTCTCGCGGACCCAGAATTCATTGAAGCCTTTCGTGCTATGTGGTCGCGAGGTAAAAGCGGCTTCAATATGGGGCATCTGCGACGCAAGTTGCGGCTCGAAAAAGAGTTTCTCACTCGCGATCTTAATGACATGCAGATCTATCGCTCCAGCGTATCGGCATGGCCAGGCCAAACCATGGCTTGGATCTTTCACCGCTATCAGGCGTGGTGCTTAAGCGCTGAGCTCATAGACGACGCCGACGAAGCTGAGGCGTTTGCTGCCTTAGGCAAGCAGATACGTGACGACGGCGAGTTTTTTCTCGGCCTGCTTCGCCACTTCGATACCGACCTGCACTGGTGCTATGTGGCAGCGAACAAAGATCCTGCTGTGATCAAGCGGCTACTACTGCACCCTAAACTGATTCCGGGTTTTAATGACAGCGGGGCCCATGTGACGAATATGGCATTTTTTGACGGCAATCTCCGCGCCTTGAAAATTGGGCTTGAGGACTCGGAAGATTGTTTCAGCCATATGTTGTCACGACTGACCAGCGAGCCGGCTGAATTCTTTGGTCTGTCAGGAGTGGGTAGTCTGAGTGTGGGTAGTCGAGCGGATATGCTGCTACTGAACCCGCAGTCATTGGCCGCTTACGACGGCGAAGCGAGTGTGCGGTACCAGTATCGCGATGTGTTCGACTGCCATCAATTAGTCAACCGCTCGGATGGTGTCGTCGGCGGAGTGTTTGTCGGCGGAGAGCCGATTTGGGACGGCACAGATTTTTGTGGTGAACATGGTAAGCGCCCATTGGGAGGGGCTCTACGCGTAAATTCTTAGACGACCGGTGGCATCGAAATCAAGTTCGGCACCAGATGCCCAGAAGTATCTGGGCATCTGTGGTCTGCGGGCTCAGTCTTTAGGTTGACCTAAAATTCGTTCCGCAATGATATTTCGCTGAATATTAGGAGTGCCTCCACCGATAACCACGTTAGGCCAATTCAGCGCACCCTTTGACCAAGTGCCTCCGTTAACGGCCTCCTCGCCGCCTTTCAGCTGCAACCCCGCCTGCCCTGACAGTTCAATGGCAAAATCGTCCATCTCAATTTCTAGGCTGGCTCGATGCAGTTTGTTGACTGAAGTCTCAGATGTCAGTGGCTCACCCTTTATCTGTTTGGTGAGATAGCGCAGACCGTTGTACTTCATCGCGGCAATTTTGACCTCAAATTTCGCGACCGTGCGCCGTGCATTGGGGTCTTGGGTCGCTGGTTTGCCTTGCAGTCGAGTGTTTTTCACCAGCGTTTTCAAATCATCTAGCTTGGCTTGCAGTTGGGTAACTTCGCCAATACTCGAGCGCTCGTTTGCCAGCGCTGAAACCGTGACTTTCCAGCCTTCGCCCTCTGCGCCCAATCGATTTTCCACAGGTACCTGCACGTCGGTGAAGAAAATTTCAGCAAAGTGTTTGTCACCCGCCATATTTTGAATAGGTCTTACCTCGACGCCGGGTGCGTCCATGGGTACGAGGAAGCACGTAATGCCATCGTGCTTGGAGGTGACATTAAAGTCTGTCCGCGTGAGCAAAATAATCCACTGCGACCAAGGCGCGCCAGTCGTCCAAATTTTTTGACCATTGACGACGTAGTGATCGCCATTGAGTTCAGCTTTGCACTGAATCGCTGCCAAATCTGAACCGTGGTTGGGCTCGGAATAACCCGTACACCAAGTAACCTTGCTGTCTAGAATGTCGGGGATGAATTTTTTTTTCTGTTCTTCGGTGCCGTACTCCATTATGCCA
>CAJWZG010000152.1 GCA_913049565.1 uncultured Gammaproteobacteria bacterium | reverse complement strand
CTTTAGCACCCGACACGTTTTTAACAACAACCGTCGAGGCGACACCCCAAGGAACCGCTCTACCGACACTGGCACTTCTGCAGCCGCGCGTTTTTGTACTGACGACCGGGAGTACCTGTTCTGCATCTGAAGCGATTATTAACGGGTTGAGAGGCGTCAACGTCGAGGTATATCAATTTGGCAAAACCACGTGCGGCAAGCCCTATGGGTTTTATCCCGAGGACAATTGCGGCACCACTTACTTCACTACCCAGTTTCGATCAGTGAATGCCCTTAAATTCGGCGATTACCCAGACGGCTTCTCACCCAGTAATACCACCGAGGCCACATCCGGGGTCGCCCAACTCGGTTGCGAGGTAGCAGATGATTATTCCCCACTCGGCGTGGCTGACGAACCAATGCTCGCTGCCGCGCTAGCCTACCGAGCCAATCCCGGAACTTGCCCCATCCCTCCCAGTGCTCGCGCACCGAGTGCAATCGGCAACTCGCCCGACTCAGCGAAAATTCGCGCTAGGGCCAGCGGCAGCATGATGATCCGTCTGCCTGAATTTTAGCGGTAAAGCGCAGTGAACAAATGGCCAACTAAAGTTAACGCCCTGCTTATGGCGCGCACCGATAGTTTATGCCACTGTTGTTTGGCTTTGGGGAATACATAAACCGGGGGTCGGCAAATGAAAACACCGAATAAGTCCATACTCCTCGTTGAGGATCATCAAGAGTTAGCCGAAACCGTTGGCGCCTACTTAGAGGCGAGCGGCTACATTGTCGACTACGCTACCGATGGCCTCACGGCCATGCACCTTGGCGTGACCAATATATACGAAGCCATTGTGCTGGACGTTATGTTGCCTGGGGTGGACGGCCTTACCGTCTGCAAACGCCTTAGAGACGACGCTAATGTTACAACCCCAATCATTATGCTAACCGCTCGAGATCAGCTATCGGATAAACTTAAAGGTTTCGAATCTGGGGCCGACGATTATTTGATCAAGCCATTCGACATGCCCGAGCTTGAAGCCCGACTCGAGGCCGTTATCCGCCGCAGCCAGCACCTTGAGAAGGAGTACCATGTGGCAGGGCTGTCTCTGAATTTAGATACCATGGAGGTGTCCCGCGATGCGCAGGCACTGACTCTGTCGAGAACCTTGTTCAACATATTGCATGTGCTCATGAGAGAATCCCCCAAGGTTGTCACACGTGCGGCATTAGAAAGAGAACTCTGGGGCGACGAGCCGCCAGATAGCGATACGCTGCGCAGTCATATCTACAACCTGCGGCGGATTATAGATCGGCCATTTGAAGAGCCTCTGTTACAAACTCGGCAAGGACAGGGTTATTGCCTGAGAAAAGCTGCCGCTGATTGATTGTCGCGCCCGGTGAGATAGGGGTCTGTCATCTGGAACATGCAGCAACAAGCCAAATTTCTTGACAAAAAAACGACAAATGCTGCGTTACTTTTTAGAGCGTAGAGTTTTTTAGCCCTGTCGAGTGATGCAATTCCTTTCCTGCCCGCCCTGAGTGCTCAGGGAGAGTTTTTGTTCGCTTTTACTCCACAACCAATGCGAATACGACCTACTCATTCGGTGAATAATCATGCCCAAGCAACTGGTTTGGCTACGTACTGATTTAAGATCGGTAGACAATCCAGCTTTGTTTTCCGCTGCTTCGCTTGGCCCGGTTACTGCACTATTTTTGCTCACACCCAGTCAATGGCAGGAGCATGGGTTAGCTCCAAAAAAAATTGCATTCATGCTCCGCAGTGTCGACGTGGTCAGCGAACAATTAGCATCACTGGGCATCACAACAACGATTGTTGACAGCGATTGGTATGACGATGCGGCAGAGCAAGTCCTGGCGCATGCCAAAGCTATTGGAGCTTCTACCGTTCACTGGAATGACGAAATTGCTCTAAATGAACAACGGCGTGATCGTGCCGTTGAGCAAACCCTTAACCGCCATGGCATCGACGCTAAGCGGTACAGTGCTACCACGAGCTTGCCAGTTGGCAGCGTGCGCAAGCCTGATGGCGGTTCGTATTCAGTTTTTACGCCCTTTAAGAAACGCTGGATCAATATCAGCATAGTGCAAGGCATTCATTCGCTTCCGGTACCCGCATCTCAGGCGGCGCAGGTTGAGCCAGCTCTGACACCCGATACTTTAGGGGCTATCCAGAAATCACTCGGCAGCAACGAATGGCCCGCTGGCGAGCTTGCCGCCGAGCATCTGCTTGATGCATTTCTCGCGAAAGCGGTTTACGGCTACGATACCCAGCGTGATTTTCCCGAGCTAACAGGCACCAGTAAGTTGTCGCCTCATCTGGCGGCTGGCACCCTGTCCGCGAACCGCTGCCTGCTGGGAGCATATGAGTGCAATAATGCCAAGCTCTCTGGCGGCAACGAAAGCATAGACACATGGATCAGTGAACTGATCTGGCGGGAGTTTTATAGCCATATCCTCGCCGAGCACCCTCGCTTGGCCATGGGCCGTGCCTTTAAGACCGAGACCGACCTGCTTCCATGGAATCATGATTCCGAGCAGTTAGAACGTTGGCAGCGTGGTGAGACAGGATTTCCCTTTGTTGACGCCGGTATGCGACAACTCAACAGTACCGGATGGATGCACAATCGCCTGCGTATGGTAACCGCGCAATTTCTTGCCAAGCACTTGTTTATGGATTGGCGGCTCGGAGAGTCTTATTTTATGAGCCAGCTTATAGATGGAGAGTTCGCGGCCAACAACGGCGGCTGGCAGTGGAGTGCGTCCACCGGCACAGATGCCGTGCCGTATTTCCGAATTTTTAATCCGGTTCGACAAGCCGAGCGTTTTGATCCATCCGGCGCATTCGTCCGACAAATGATCCCAGAACTTGCCGCGGCAAACCCCAAGCAGTGCATCGAGCCATGGAAATACGGCGGTGTTGCCGGGTACCCTTCTCCAATGATCGACCTCGGCGAAGCTCGGGATAAAACCCTAGCGATCTGGAAGTTATCAAGACGTTAGATGTCACGGTTAACTGCGCCCTTCGCGGGCCTTAGCTCTCGTCAAAGGCAATGGTGACTTCTGTGCCTTTGCCAACGTTACTTTGCACGTGGATTGGCCAATCAAACTGATGAACCAACCGCCTAACGATGGATAGACCCAGCCCATGGCCAATACTGCTCGCCCGGCTGCGCTCGCCGCGATAGAACGGCTCAAAGGCGTGTTGAAGCTCCTCAGGGCTCATCCCAATGCCGGTATCGATCACGCTGATCGCGTTTTTTCTGACCCGCACTACAACAGACCCTTGTTGCGTATAGTTGATAGCGTTGCGCAGCAGATTAATTAAGATTATTTGAATAACCCTGGATGGAGCCTTGACCCAAAGCTGCGCCTGCTCATCGATTGACAGTTCGAGGTCGCGATCAGCTGCCATCGGCGCGAGTTGTTCAACAAAACCCGGAATCAATTCATTCAAGCAGCGTATTTCATGGATGCGCTCAACCTCTTCGCCACGCGCTAGCAACAGCAGAGTTTCAATCAACCCCTCCATGTCATCTACCGTTCGACGCATGCGTGCAAAGGCTTTGATGTCATCTTCTGATCGATCCGCCTTGCGCTGCAGAAGATCCAAAGACCCCTTAAACACTGCGATAGGGGTGCGTAACTCGTGGCTCGCATCTCTTGTGAATATTCGCTCGCGTTCGATAAACGTATCCAAACGCTCGGCAAAACTGTCGATGGCATCGATCATGACATCCACTTCGACGTTCGCTAAAGCGCGCAAGTCGCCAAGGTCCACTGCCGGTTGGTTGTAGCCACCAAACCGAAATTCCTCGAGATAATCTGCAAGTTTCACAATAGGAGAAATTGCGCGATGCGACAGGCGGTAGGTTAGAAAGGAAAATCCGTAAACCAGCAATAATGCCAGCGACAACGGCAAAATACCGAAGTAGAACGCGAGCTGGGACACATCCTCACTGAAAAAAGCCAAATACAGAACCGGACCCGTTGCCCCGTTTTGCTGACTTACATAAAGGGTTGGCGCCTCACCATTGAATTCCACTCGCCCCAAATAGCCCGGCTCGAATACTGACAAATGTTCCGGCAAAGCATCTGCCGCGTTGATAGACGGCGCCTGCTCATCGATCAAATAGCCACGCATATTCGCGGTGTTAGGCAGTGGGTGTTTGGGGTTTTGTTGGTAAAGCTTCCAGTAATGTGAGGCTTCGTTTTCCAACGCTTCGGTGATTAAGAAGTCTTCAATGATGGTGTTGGTGATATAGATGCCAGCCGCAACGGCCGCGCTAATAAGCACAACCTGTAGCGCAACCACACGACCGAGCTTGGTCATCAGTCTGGTTGGACGAATCTTCACGCAGTATCCCCAAATGACATTATGCTTTTAATGAGAGTCTTCTGCCTCACCGGCCGGCCGCTCACCTGTAGCCTTAGCGGAGCTGATAATGACACAAGCGCTACGCGGCAGTTAGCCGAGTTTTCGCCTGATCGAACACCACATAGAAAAGACCGAACCAAACAATTGCCAAAACGGCGAGGCCCTCTACCGAAGGGATCTCCACCGCCCCAAAGCTTTGCCCCGTAAGATACGATAGCGGAGACCCGAAGCCCACCACCGCCGCCCCGAAGAGCGGACGATTTACCAAAAAAATTAAGCTATGGCGAATGCTCAAGCCGACGGCAAGCCAAAGCATAACGATCCAAGCAGGTGCCAATGCGACGCCAGGCAATATTTGTATTGCGGCATCACCGTAATCAAGCACTCCCACATACATCCACGCAGTATCGAGGCTTAGCCCAATCAGGCCCAAACCGAGGAGGTAAGGCATGTCGAGTTCGATTTGTTTTTGCCAGATGCTCAACAGCAACATGGCAGCGAGCACGGGCAGGCCAAAGACGACGCCGCCGAGCACGCAACAAAGCCAGCACACCTTGAGCATCAGCGCATTGGCAATCTTGTAGCTTGAGGGGCCTGAAAGCAGGCCAATCATTTTGTGCTTAGCCACCTTGGCGCTGTTCTGCGTTGCCTAAATCGACTGAATAATCGGCGTCGCGAGCAACAAGGACATTATTGTTCGACAATGCGGCTGCCTGTTCTAACACACGCTCCGCAGCGTCTATGCCGCTGCGAAAACCGTCTTCGTGCCCGCCCATGCCCCAGTAGGCGCCGCAGTAGAAGGTACGATCGGTGCCGTTGATGTCGTCTCGACGCTGTTGGGCTTGATAGGCATAGGCGTCGAGAACCGGGTGTCGATACTTGCGCTCGGTCCAAATACGCTTCGGTGTGTCTTGCGGATTCAAGGTAATAAAAAACTGTGGTCCGCGGATCCCCTGCACGCGATTCATCCAATAGGTGGTCTCAGATCTACCGCTCGCTTCGTCGATTCGAGCATTCCAACTCGACCAGTTGCGAGGGTCGCGAGGCATATACGTCGCATCACCATGAAGTATTACCTGATTATCAACGTACTTGATCGCACCGAGCACCTCGGCTTCGGCGCGGCTCGGCTGCTCCAGTGCTTCTAACGCTTGATCACTGTGGCAGGCCATAACCACGGCGTCGAAGGATGAGCTTTCGGTTTCCGTCTCTAGCGTTATCCCATAATCGTCGCGATGTACTTTCCGCACCTTGGCATTGCAGCGTATATCACCCGGAAACTGCTCGGCAAAAACTTCAAGATATTGAGAAGCTCCGCCACTAACAACTTGCCAAAGCGACTGAGCTGGATGTTGAAAGATTTTTTGATTCTGCACTATCGAAGCCAGATGCTGCAGTGGCGTATCCAAGGCACTGTCTTGGCTTTGCGCCCAAAGCGCTGCACAAAGCGGTGCCATGTGTTGCTGCACAAAACGCTGGCTATAGCTGTGCTGACGAAAATACTCCCCAGCATTAAGCGAGCCCATATGTTCGGCTGCTTCAGGCGCCTCCATATGGAAGCGCTGCCAATCCCATAATAGGCGCCAATGCGTCGGTGAAAACATGAGCCCGCTTGACGAGAAGAAGGTGCGCCAACCAATAGTACTGTACTCGAGGTTTTCGTGATCGGCGCGAACACTAAAAGACATGTCCGTGCGCTGAGTTGGAACCCCTATCTGCGCCAACCACTGGCAAAAACTTGCGTGCCCTGAAGGGTGAAAAGCAACAAACCCCGTATCGATAGTGTAGACCTTGTCTTCAACCCAAACGGAGTGAGAGTCAGTATGACCGCCCAAACGACGTTGAGCTTCGAACAGTGTGACATCGGCGAATTCAGCTAGGCGATGGGCGGCGGCAACACCGGAAATACCACCTCCAACCACTGCCACGCGCAGAGCCTTGTCTGCAAACTGGGTTCTATTTTTCGGATCGTTCATGAACGTTTTCTCTGCGACTTACCTGCTAAATGAGTCATCCCAGAGCTAGCAGGCTTCGACCTTGGTCGGAAATTGTCAGAGCAAAACCTTGCTTTTAACAATCATCTCGTACACAGGAGAATCAATCTCAACTTAGGGAGCTTTGATGACATCATTTTTCTCATTGATGCGTGAAGCTGTTGTGAAGCGCTCAATTAAAGACTTCACTCCTTTTTCACGAAACCAATTCTACCCTGCCGCCATGAAAACCATGTGCCTTATTATAGTCGTTAGCGTTACTGTTGCAGGATGCGCTTCTAGCCAGCGAAGCGTAAACGCAGGGCTTTCCTACCCCACTGCTTACCAGCAGGCGCTAGTCGAATATCCTGGCGATGAAAATGTTGATCCATCGGTGATTGTAAATTTCGTGGATTTTCTTTCGAATCTCGGTGCCGTCGATACTGCAAGTCGCGCAACAGAACTCTACTCACCGAAGCTCTACTTTAGCGACGCCCTGATGCTAACGTCTCGAAGATCAAAGGTGGTCGAACATTTCCAAGGCTTGGTCGATAACGGCGCGAGCGTAGAGGTGACCATATTGAGAATCTTAGTCGAACAAGCCGATGTCTATCTCGTCTGGGCGATGACGGCAGAATTCCGACCCATCAACCAGCCGGTCACCAGTAA
>CAJWZG010000151.1 GCA_913049565.1 uncultured Gammaproteobacteria bacterium | reverse complement strand
ATTACCGTTATGCGCAAGCGCGATACCGTAAGGGGAATTAACGTAAAGCGGTTGCGCTTCGGCTGAACTCGTCGAACCTGCTGTTGGATAGCGGCATTGGCCAAGGCCAACATTCCCCTGCAACCGTTGCATGTGTTGATCACGGAAAACATCCTGAACCAAGCCGTTGGCTTTGCGCAAATAGCAGCGCCGCCCGTCGCTGGTGACCATGCCGGCAGCGTCCTGACCACGGTGCTGTAGAATGGTCAGAGCGTCATAAATGTCTTGCTTGACTTCATTGCGGGCGACTATCCCTACGATTCCACACATCGAGTTCTCTTCTTTTAACTATTCTTCGAAATAATCCGCGTCATTAAAGTCATCTGTATCCAGCGGCGGTTCGCCGGAAAAATCGAGATCATTGAAATCAGGTGCTTGAGGGGGATCTTCGAGGTTGTCACTTGCTATATCCACCAAAGTGAGCACCTCATCCTCAAACTGCAAAAAACTGTACTTGAGTTCGGAGTCAGCCCACCAGCCAGTTTCGGAGAACAAACTCTGTGCCACCATTAACATGATCGTTACTAACAGACCACCTCGTACCGCGCCGAAAGCGAACCCCAGTATACGATCCGTCGCACTCAGCCCAGTTCGCGTAATGACCTGGCCAAGCCCCCACCGAATCATCGCGGCAGCAACTAACGTAGCCACCAAAACCACAAGGAATGAAACAATCTGACCAAGCCGTTCCTCGCCTATGTATGCAGAGAACTCAGTAGCAAGCGAAGGCCCAAACCAAATACCGAATAAAAATGCTGCGACCCATGAGCTGAGTGAAAATGCTTCCCTAATCAACCCCTGAGAAAACCCGTAGAGCGACGACAGAAGAACGATAGCGATAATGATGTAGTCCAGATGCGACATATTCCCTACTTGAAGCGATGTTCGCTAGACCACTTAAGCCTATTGAGTCATCGCTACGACAATAGCTTGAACCTCATATTTCTGGGTATAAGACGTGCGTTTTTCCTTTGCCAGAGTATGACTGAGCATCGGCCCCACCGCGACCCGGTAGCGAATTTTTTCACTTGTCAGCCCGCGTTGTTTGTACTGCGAGATAAAAGCCTCTTGACCGTCCTGCCGCAATAACTCACGCAAGTTTTCAGCATTTTCTGGCTCGTCGAAGGTAGCAAGTTGTACCGCAAAAGCCTTGGTATCGCTGCGCAGCGGTTGCAGTATGGGCTCACCGAACCGGGTCCCGTTGCCAATCCAATAACCGTCATCGTCCACCTGATTACGCAACTCGCCTACCCTCTCGAGCATATCAGAGCGCGCAAATGTCTGATTCATTTCAACCTGAGACGCCTTCATTTTCTCGATCGTTTCCGCGGTCGTGTCCAGGTTATTAACAATTAACGGCAACGTACCGCTTGGAAGTTCGGCGCTAGTGCTGATGTCTTGTACCGAAGGGTTTGGTGCGTCAAAGATCATAGGCAAAAAAATAGCAGCGACGGCCAACAAAAAAATACTGCCGATAAGACGATAACGAGTGACTTCGTTCATCACGCTATCATGCCAGCCACGGTGATTGCTCAACAGCGCTAAAAGAACCAAATATCACTATTGCATCCCCTTTGTGAGTTTCCTGGGTAGCTATTAGCACGGCTTGACGCATGTTGCTGGCCCAAGAATCGCGCATACCAATCTTTTCTGCCAGTTGCTTGCCCGGCAATTGCCGATCGCCCTCGCTATTAACGAAAAGCCAAGGTGAGCCATGGGCCGAGCGGTGCTTCACAGTCTGCACAAATTTTTGATGATCTTTACCGTCGAGCATCGCACAAATGAAAAACGCCGGCTCGATTTGCCTAGAAGCAAGCTCCGACATAAAAAACTCCGCCCCTGCCGGGTTGTGACAGACATCATGGACCCAAACGCGATGGTCCTTATGGCAAATATCAAGACGCCCGGGCATAGATAACCTGACACTTCTTTCGATTAGTTCTCGATCTAACACAACAAGTTCGGCAACGGCTTCGCAGCCAAGGGCGACGTTGTGCGGAGCCAGGGCTGTTAAAGGCAAATCCAGGGGGGCCTCTGTTGTGCCCTCGAGAGTCCACCGTGCCTCTCGCGGTTCTATCTTACTGCGAAACTCTTGGCCCCAGCGCCTGGGCTCCAGAGCGAGCGTCGCGCATTGACGATAAACGCTGTTTGGCATGTTTTGACCCAGAACTGCGCGCTGTTTTGCTCGCAAAATACCAGCTTTTTCAGCACCAATAGCCTCTAGCGTATCACCCAAGAACGCCTGATGATCCAAACCGATGCTGGTAATCACAGCGATGTCTGCATCGATGGCATTGAACGCATCCAGGCGACCACCTAGACCAATTTCGAGAATTGCCATGTCGACTTCAGCTGTCGCCATACAACGCAGTGCTGCCAAAGCAGCAAACTCGAAGTAAGTGAGAGGAATGGTACCTCGGGCATGATCAATCTCGAAAAACGCCCGGCAGATTGCCTCGTCACTGGCATCAACGCCGTTTATCCGTATGCGCTCGTTAAATCGCCAAATATGCGGAGACAAGGTAGTGCCGACGCGATAGCCCGCGTGGATCAACAGAGCTTCGATGACTCGGCAGGTACTCCCCTTCCCATTGGTGCCTGCCACCGTAATGACGGTAGGCGCTGGCCGAGTGAGCTCCAACGCCTGCAATACCTGATTAAAGCGATCGAGGCCCATGTCGATCACTTGACTGTGCTGTTGACTGATATAAGAGAGCCAGCCCTCCAGATCCGCCCGCTGTTTAGCCATCAATGCCCTGCCGAATTGCCGAAGTAGCGTCTTGCAACGCCTGACCGGCAGAGGCAACGTCGGGGCTTTGTGCCATCAATTGCACCAACGCACTGCCAACTACGACTCCATCTGCGTGTGCGCTAACTGCTGCAGCCGTTGCCGCATCTTTTATCCCAAAGCCCACACAAACAGGTGTATCCGTCAGCGTGCGTAAAAAATCTGTGCGTTCGGCTACTTCGTCCACGGCCAATGCACCGCTGCCTGTGGTTCCTTTCAATGACACGTAATACAAAAATCCGCTAGCGCTAGCCGCAATGTCCCTGGCTCGCTCGTCTGACGTTGTTGGCGCAATTAACAACACCAAATCCATCCCATGCTCGTTCAGCGACTCGCGCAACTCGCTCGCTTCCTCCAGCGGTAGGTTGACCATAATCAGGCCATCAACACCCACAGAGCTCGCCCGCTCTGCAAAATTGCCCATCGCCAACACAGAGTTCAGGTAACCCATCAATATCACAGGTGTGGTGGTATCGTTTTGTCGAAACTCTGCGACCATTTCTAACACTTTGGCAAGACTCATCCCGTTAGCCAAAGCTCGCTCGTTGGCGGCCTGAATCGCTGGGCCCTCAGCCTCAGGGTCTGAGAATGGAATACCCAGCTCCAGCAAGTTAGCCCCTCCAGCCACCAAACTGTGCATGGCAGGCACGGTAAACTCCGGCCTCGGATCGCCGGCGGTCACAAAGGTGACGAGGGCTTTCTTGTTTTGCGCCTTAAGAGCTACGAATTGTTGCGCAATGCGCTCAGAATTGGCCGTAGGCGCCTCTGTTGAAGTCACAACGTGATTCCATCGATATCCGCCACGGTCAAAATATCTTTATCCCCTCTCCCGCTGAGATTGACCAAAATTGTTTGTTCAGGAGACATTTTCGAAGCGTTTGCTACAACCCATGCTAGCGCATGGCTGGTTTCTAGGGCTGGCAAAATCCCTTCTTGTCGGTTCAGCATACGAAACGCTTCCATGGCCTCATCGTCGGTGGCAGCAGCATAGGTCGCTCGGCCAATGTCCTTCAGATAGGCGTGCTCCGGCCCTACTCCGGGATAATCGAGCCCAGCGGAAACCGAGTGTGTTTCCATCACTTGGCCGTCTGCGTCTGACATCAAGTACGAGCGGTTCCCGTGCAATACGCCAACTTTGCCATCGTTGAGCGGTGCCGCGTGAGCTCCGGTAGAAAGCCCGTGCCCACCCGCTTCAACACCAACCAAGGCAACATCGACGTCTTCGATAAACGGATGAAAAATTCCCATGGCATTGGATCCACCGCCAACACAAGCCACTACGACATCGGGCAATTTACCCACCTGCTGCAGCATTTGGGCGCGCGCCTCTTGGCCAATGATGGAAGCAAAATCCCGCACCAACATGGGGTACGGATGCGGGCCCGAAACAGTGCCGATAATGTAGTGCGTATGGTCCACATTGGTTACCCAATCGCGCATCGCCTCGTTCATTGCGTCTTTGAGGGTCTTCGAGCCCGAGGTTACTGGGACCACATTGGCTCCCATCAGCTTCATACGATAAACATTAAGGCTTTGACGGCGAATATCCTCTTCGCCCATGTAGACATCACACTCCAAACCAAGTCTTGCAGCCACTGTCGCCGTCGCCACACCGTGCTGACCTGCGCCAGTTTCCGCGATAACCCGAGGCTTCCCCATACGTTTAGCTAACAACGCCTGACCAATGGTGTTACAGACTTTGTGAGCCCCTGTGTGATTTAGGTCTTCGCGCTTAAGATAGATCGCAGCCCCGCCCAGTGAGGCGGTTAACCGCTCTGCCAAGTAGAGGGGTGTGGGGCGCCCGACAAAATGAGCGAGATCCTCATGAAGCTCTTTTTTGAACTCTGGGTCGTCTTTTAATTGGGCGTACAGCTCAGACAGACCATCCAGAGCGTGGGTCAGAGTCTCGGCGACAAAGCGCCCGCCAAATTGCCCAAAATGGCCGCCGTCGGTGGGTTGGTCGTAACTTTGAGCCGCGTTTGTGTCAATAATCGGTTCAGCCATGTTTTGCATTCTCAACAAATAGATTTACTTTTGCGCGATCTTTCACGCCTTTGCGTACACTCTCCACGCCGCCCGCTACATCCACTCCATACGGGCGGGTTTCGCCTATGGCCTGTGCAACGTTTTCTGGCGTCAAACCACCCGCCAAGATTAGAGGTTTAGTGCTGCTGGTTGGCCATAGTGACCAATCAAATGCGCGCCCAGTGCCCCCTTTGAGCTGCGGGTCATGTGTGTCGAGTAAAAGCGCCCAGGCTTCAATGTAGCTGCGCTCATAAGCCTCAACATCTGTAGCAGCCGTCACACCGATAACTTTGATGTAGGGTGTACTGAACTGGCGACAGAACTCTGGATTTTCATCACCATGGAACTGCAGCAGGTCGATGTCGACCTTGCTCAGAACCGAATACACTTCGGTTTTTTCAGCATTCACAAAAAGCCCTACCCGACGAACATTAGGGTATTGCTTGCTCAACACCACACAAATCTCTGACGCCGACTCAGGCGTAATGTATCGAGCGCTTTTCGGATAAAAATTAAAACCCAAGGCGTCAAAGCCGGCTTCAGCAGCCTGCAAGGCGTCTTCTACTAAGGTTATGCCGCATACTTTACACCAAGGCTCCGTCGCTACATTCATCGATCTAACCTATGTGCTTGCCGTTGAGCGGTCGAATTCTTCTCAACATCTTCAATTCTATACATACTACGTGTTGCGACAAAGTGAAGATCAATTGAGTCAATCAAAGTATGGGGTATGTCTCACCTATGCCTAATCAATGGGGGATAGGCAGGCTTTGGAAAATCATCCTCCGGGTATGACACCTCGGCAAGATACAAACCTTGAGCAGGTCCAGTGATGCCAAGTTTTTGACGGTCTCGCGCGAGTAGCAAATCGGGCAGGTACTCGATTCCTGCGCCAAGCCCGACTTTGTGCAAACTCGAGGCGATGTTACGCACCATATGTAATAGAAAAGCATTGGCTTCGATGTTCATGATCACCAAGCTGCCCTCTCGTCTAATCTCACATCGATCTACTCTGCGCATCGCGGTATGCGACTGACAGCCTGCACCTCTGAAACTGCTAAAATCGTGTTCGCCCAGTAAAACTTGAGCGGCCAAATGCATCGCATTTTCATCCAACGCCTCTGTGCACCAAGTCAGCTGATTTAATAACGGGTTGTCCCGGCCCTGATCGTGGAACAGATAGGTGTAGCGTCGCGAAACAGCACTGTATCGCGGGTGGAAATCGTACCTCACCGGTTGTAGCCAGAGCACCTGAATGTCGTCGGGAGTGAGTCCGTTTAAGCCCCGCAACCATTCGGCAACAGATCTATCGGCATCAGTAGAAAAAGCGGCTACCTGACCACTGGCATGCACACCTGCATCGGTACGACCGGCGGCTCGCAAAAGTACCTCGTTATCGGCAATTGTGCTCAGAGCCCGCTCAAGCTCCCCTTGGATAGTGCGCTGCCCGGGTTGGCGCTGCCAGCCTTTAAAGTCTGACCCGCGGTACTGAACGCCTAAGGCATAGTGATGCTGACTGCGTTCCAGCGCCTCTGAACTACCCATCTCCGCCTTTCAGCCGTTCCATTATGCGTCGAGCCACTTCCTGCTGCTCAGCAGATCCATCTGCCATCACTTCGTCGAGCATATCAAGAGCCCCACTCTCATCGCCCATTTCAATATAGGCTTCCGCGAGTTTCAGACGCGTAGTAAAGACATTTTCACCCGCGCTGTTTGCCGATTGCTCGCGCTCAAAAAACTCTTCTGACAAACGCTCGTCTATGTTATTCGAACCATTACCAGCGATATCGCCTTGCGCTTTGTCATCTGTGTGTTGGTCTTCGGCGCCGCCGCCTGCAAGCCGGCCACTTAGGGCCTCTTCAAGCTCTTTCTCTTGTTGCGCTGTTCTTCTTCGGAGCACCAACAACAGGATCAGAGCGAACAGTATTGCGCTACCCACAACCCCAACGCTGCCCGAATCAGAGATGATTTTAGCCATGCTATCCAGCTGCCCAGATTCTTCTTCCCGGATTTGCTCTTCCAACTGCTCGAGATCGAAAGGGTCAGTCTCCTCAACCGTTAGCGGCTCTGCAGCCGACACCATTTCGTCTTGATCCCGGCGAGCTAAAGTATCTTTCGACATCGGTTCGTTGAAATCCATCGCAGCACTGCTTCGTGGCGACGAGCCTG
>CAJWZG010000150.1 GCA_913049565.1 uncultured Gammaproteobacteria bacterium | reverse complement strand
ACTGTCTGAATTGACTAGATAAGGCACATAAACTTCTTGGTATCCATGATGGTGAGCATGCAAGTCGAGCATAAATTGCGTTAAGGCACGATGCAGGCGCGCCATAGGGCCTCGCATGACGACAAATCGAGACCCTGTCACCTTGGCGGCGGTTTCAAAGTCTAGGCCTCCTTGATCCGCCAGATCGACGTGATCCAATGGATCCGAATCAAAATCGCCCGGCGAACCCCAATGGTGTAACAGTTGATTATCTGCCTCATTCTTACCGGCGGGCACACTCTCGTGGGGTAGGTTGGGCAACGACATCAATAGCCCTTCCAACGCTTCTTGTACGTCAGCAAAAGCGGCCTTGGATTCGTCTAGACGATCGCCCAGATCGCCGACCTCGGCAACCAGCGGCGCTATATCCTCGCCTGCGGCTTTGGCTTGACCGATGGATTTAGACTTAACATTGCGTTCGTTCTGTAGATCTTCGGTTTGTTGTTGCAAAGACCTGCGCTGCTCTTCCAGTCTACTGAAAGCGTCAACGTCCATAGAGAAATCCTTGATCCGCAGTACATCTGCAACCTTTTCAGGATCAGTGCGCAACATCTTAAGATCTATCATGAGCCTTTCCGTAATTGATTTGTTCTCGGACTGTCATCGCCCGCTACAGGTATATTTGTTCACTGATTATCGGTAGCGTCGTCATCCGCCTTGGCCAAACGTGACAAACGTTGGCGAATTTTGTCTTCTAGCCCTGCTGCGGCAGGATAATAGAACGTCTCCGGTGGCAATTCATCCGGAAAGTAGTTTTCACCGGCCGCATACCGGCCAATATCGTCTAGCCACTCACCATGGGCGTGTCGATAACCATCACCGAAGCCCAGATCTTTCATCATTTTTGTTGGAGCGTTTCGCAAGTGCATTGGTACGTCGTGGGAGGGGGTTTGTCGCACGAAGGCCATCGCATCGCTGAACGCTTTATAGGCAGCGTCACTCTTTGGAACACAAGCGAGGTACAAAACAGCCTGTGCTAGCGCCAACTCCCCTTCCGGCGATCCCAAGCGCTCATAGGTTGCCAGCGCCGATTCCGTCAATTGCAAAGCCCTCGGATCCGCATTGCCCACGTCCTCACTGGCCATGCGCAGCATTCGCCGACCGAGGTAGCGAGGATCAGCACCGCCATCAAGCATTCGACAAAACCAGTAAAGCGCGCTGTCTGGAGAACTCCCGCGCACCGACTTGTGTAAAGCTGAGATTTGCTCGTAGAACAAATCACCTCCTTTATCAAAACGCCGTAGCTGTTCCCCCGCCACATTAGCCAACATACTTTCACTGATCTCCTGCTCTGCGAGCTGGGCTGCGATTTCAAAAATATTCAGAGCGCGCCGGGCGTCGCCATCCGCAGCATCGACAAGCAGCTGACGCACAGGCTGAGCCATTGTTTTGTTGAGCGCCGTAACACCCCGAGCCACAACTTCGTGCAGCGCTTGATCATCCAGACGCTGCAATACATAAACGCGCGCTCTAGATAGCAGGGCAGAATTCACTTCGAAGGACGGGTTTTCCGTCGTGGCCCCAATAAACGTCACGGTACCTACTTCAACATGCGGTAGAAATGCATCCTGTTGGGCTTTGTTGAATCGATGAACTTCGTCAACAAATAAGACCGTACGTCTGCCTTGAGCCAGCTGTTGTTCTGCCAACAAAACTGCCGCACGAATGTCCTTAACGCCCGAGAGCACTGCCGATAAGCTGATCCATTCGCAGCCGGCATTGTCCGCCAACAGTTTGGCTAACGTTGTCTTACCCGTGCCCGGCGGTCCCCACAGCAGCATGGAATGAATTTGCTTGCGCTTGGCCAGGCCACCCAAGGGTTTGTCCGAAGCAAGGAGATGACCTTGGCCGACATAATCCTGCAAATTCAGGGGACGAAGCCTATCAGCCAGCGGGCGAGGATCAAAATCAACCGTCTTTGAATCCGAAAAAAGATCAGCCACGGATAATATCTGTGCCTTCTGGAATCGTTAGCCTAAACAGATCCGGCGGTAACGCTAAGTTCAACTGCAGATTATTAAAGGTAATTTGTGTTTGTTGATTCTGCCAATCAACAATTACCAGAGACGCCAATTTTTTCGCTGTGAATGTGATCTCGAGTTTTTGAAAAAGCGATGCAGAATCGTTTGGAGAGAGACGGTATGTCACGCTCTTGGCGCTCTCAGGGCTGGCGAGTTGCGTCACCGTGTGGTTGCCATCAAGCAGGCGCTTGGGCTGCATCAAGAATCTCGCGGGTAACGCGTCGTTGCGTATATCTAGATCACGGATTGTCAGCTGGCGTAGATCCTCATCATAAATTTGCAGTTGCTGATCGGTGAGTAGGATAATTTGCGGGAATGGAGTTTCGACTTGCCATCGAAAATTTGGCCTTGCCAACGCAAAATGCCCGGTGCTTTCCTCTAATAGTAACCCGTTAGCATAAACTCGTTGTACTATTTCGGCGCGCAGCTCGTTCGTAGCTGCAAGCTGGGCTGCAAGATTTTCAGATGCGTCATCGGCGTAGACCGTGGATCCGACAAGCATCAAAGCCGCGACTATCCAGTAAAACGGGGTTGGGGCCACACTACTGACCATTGCGATCTGGCACTAAAATTTCGCGACTACCGTTCGTGTTCATGGCGGACACCACGCCGGCTGCTTCCATGGTTTCTATTAGACGCGCTGCCCGATTGTAGCCAATGCGCAGCTTGCGCTGCACTGCCGAAATTGACGCTCGTCGCGACTCTAATACGAAGGCAACTGCCTCGTCGTAGAGCGCATCAGACTCTTCGCCATCGTCACCAGATTCCAGCTTAACGAAAGCCTCACCATCGGTTTGGCCATTAACAATCTCTTCAAGATAGTCAGGTGCGCCACGCTGCTTCCAATCCTCTACCACTCGATGAACTTCATCATCTGAAACAAACGCGCCATGAACACGTTGAGGAAGGGCTGTCCCGGGCGGCAGATACAACATATCGCCGTGTCCAAGCAGTTGCTCTGCGCCGCCTTGATCGAGGATTGTGCGAGAGTCAATTCTCGAAGAAACCTGAAAGCTAATACGTGAGGGGATGTTTGCCTTTATCAAACCTGTAATTACGTCCACTGAAGGACGTTGGGTAGCTAATATCAGGTGGATACCCGCCGCTCGAGCTTTCTGCGCGATACGTGCGATCAGTTGCTCAACCTTTTTCCCGACAATCATCATCATGTCAGCGAATTCGTCGATAACAATCACAATGGCAGGCAGGGCCTGTAGATATGGGGCCTCTTCTGTCTCCAGCGACCAAAGCGGATCCTTAATGGGCTCCCCTTTTGCAGCGGCATCTTTTACCTGTCGATTAAAGCCCGCTAGATTGCGAACACCCAATGACGCCATTAAACGATAACGTCGCTCCATTTCCCCCACTGCCCAATTAAGCGCATGCGCCGCTTCGCGCATATCTGTTACCACAGGCGTTAGCAGATGAGGAATTCCCTCGTAAATAGAGAGCTCGAGCATCTTCGGGTCAACCAAGATCAAACGAACTTGCTCCGGCGTCGATTTCAGCAAGAGGCTCAATAGCATCGAGTTAACGCCCACAGACTTTCCTGAACCGGTGGTACCGGCTACCAGCAGGTGAGGCATCCTTGCTATGTCGGCAACGATGGTGGCGCCGGCGATGTCTTTTCCTAAAGCCAAGGCCAAGTGGCTACTGGCATCCTGAAACGCGGAAGAGTTTATCACTTCCAGCAACTGCACCATCTCCCGGTGCTCATTGGGAATTTCAATGCCCACATAGGGTTTCCCAGGAATCACTTCAACGATGCGCACACTGATTACGGCTAGTGAACGGGCTAAATCCTTAGCCAGAGCGCTGATTTTCTGCACCTTTACGCCCGCAGCCGGCTGAATTTCAAACCGAGTAATTACGGGACCGGGCAGCACTGATACGACGACTGCTTCAACATTGAAATCAGCAAGCTTGAGCTCCAGTTGTTTGGACATCGCCTCCAGCGCATCAGCACTGTAGCCACTGTTCCCATCACTCGTCGGTTGGTCGAGTAAATCGACATCAGGCAGCTCAGTCATGGATTGACTGTCAAACAAACGCTTCTGCTGAGTTTTACTGGAAGGTTTTTTCTCAGCGGCCACTGGCAAAATTTCTACCGCTCCCGCCTTTGCCTGCGTTGGGCTTGTCTCGCTAGGCATGGTTTTAGCCTCAAGACTTGCATCCAAGTTAGTTTTACGTGTTTGGGCTACCGAGTGCTGCGAAACCGCCGCTTGCTTACGCTTTTCAAGCGCGGCCAAACGTCGATCATTCAACCGATCAAAAACTTTGGCTGCGGTATGCCACAGTTGAGTCGCCCCGCGACCCAGCATCTCGGTGATCTCGAGCCAAGAAAAACCAACAGCTGCTTGGGCGCCAATCAGCACACCGGCACCGCAAAGCACGGTTAGGCCTACCGTTCCAAAGATCTGAGATCCCCGCAAACCGAGAGCTGTTCCGAGCACACCGCCAGAACCTGATGGGAGACTAGCCCCAGAATAATTATGCGTGTACATAAGGACGCAGCAGCATAACAGCGAAGCGATCCAGCCACTTGAGCGAACCCCAATCACCAAGGCCGATGTCGGAATCCCCCGCGTTTGTAACAGACGCATACCTGCGTAGATCAGGCCCAGTGGCAACAGATAAGCCACCCAACCAAACAAAAAAAGCAGCATATCTGCGAGGTAGGCACCGCTGATTCCCACGAGGTTTTGAATGCTGTTATTCCCGCCGGTGTAATTAAACGAGGGATCTTCCGGCGAGTAAGAAGCGATCGCGAGAAACAGGAAAAACGCCAAAGTGCCGATAAGCACCAAGAACATTTCTCGCAGGGGCAAGGGGCGGTTAGAAGCTGGCGACGTCAAACAATTATCCTCTCTGCGACATGTCAGTGTACGCACTCGCCGTTTTCGGCACAAATAGGCACAATGCGGGTCGGACCTAAGCTGTCTTAATGGGTTGCTGGTTAGCAACGCTTTACGTTGAGCTTCATTTTGACGGATTCAAACAATGCGCGCAGACAAAATAAAGGTTGTTGACGAAATTTGGGATGACGCCCGAATTGAGAGTTTCCTGGACAAATTACCGATGGGAAGTGAGCCTGCGGATTTCAGCAAGCTGCTGCACGCCTACCGCAGCATGCGAGTAGATGATTTCGCTATCTTTCTCAGGCGTTTCGCCGAACGGGGGGGCAACATACAGGCCACTAATAATGCTGGTAAAACACTTAGCGATATCATTCGACAACATCGCAAATCTGATTCTTTCCTAGCTCTACTCGATTCTTAACCCTACCGGTGCAAGAGCTTTCCGTGCTACCCACCCAACCGGTCGGATTTCCAGATCCAACAACGGCGCTGGACGACCCGGACGGTTTGTTGGCGGTTGGCGGGGCGTTGACTCCTGAGTGGTTGGTAGAAGCCTATGCTCGAGGCATCTTCCCTTGGTTTGATCGCGACGACGGTCCGATTCACTGGTGGAGCCCAATCGAACGCGCTGTGATCACGCCAGGCGAAATGAAGGTAAGCCGCAGCCTTGCAAAACGCATTCGGAACGCTGATTTCATTGTCACTTTCGACCAGGATTTTTCAAGAGTGATCGCCGCTTGTGCGGAAACGCGCGCCACATCGGTTGGCACCTGGATCACTCCAAATATGCAGGCGGCTTACCAAGAGCTGTATCGCTGCGGTCTCGCCCACAGCGTCGAAGTTTGGCTCGGTGAAAAGCTCATTGGTGGGTTATACGGTATCTCGCTTGGCCAGATGTTCTTCGGAGAGTCTATGTTCTCGCTGCAAAGCGATGCGTCGAAGGTGGCGTTTTTTCATCTCAACCAACGATTAGCGCAATGGAAGTTTACCCTTCTTGACTGCCAAATGATGAATCCGCATCTGGCCACATTAGGCGTAAGGCCCATGCACCGAACCGCTTTTCTTCAGGCACTGGAGCAAAACGACTTTGGCAGCACGCGGCTGGGATCTTGGGAGTCAGCTCAGACGCCTAACCTTAGCAAGGTTAAAAGCCGATGATCTCAGATACAGACCATGACGCGCCGCTGGATTTTTTCCTGACGCCACCGCACCCCTGTTCTTATTTGGATCGCAGCGATGCTCAAACCATGTTTGCGGATCCACGCCGCATCATCTCGAGTACCGGTTATCAGCACTTATCAGGGCTAGGGTTTCGGCGTAGCGGTTCTCATCTTTACCGACCGCGCTGCAATCATTGCAGTGCTTGTATAGCCGTCCGCGTGCCAGTACACCGTTTCATTCTGTCGCGCAGTCAACGTCGAAGCGAAAAGAAAAATCAGAGGCTGCGCGTGGAAATAGAACAGGCTCGTTTCACCCAGCGGCATTACCACCTCTACGAGCGATACATAAGCCTGCGTCACACAGACGGTGATATGTATCCGGCAAGTGAGGATCAGTTTCGCTCATTTTTGCTCTGCAACTGGGCCAACACACGGTTTGTTAGCCTCTATGACGATGAGCGGTTACTGAGCGTGGCAGTCACGGATCAACTGCAAGATGGATTGTCTGCGGTCTACACGTTTTTTGAACCAACGGAACAGCAACGAGGTTTGGGTGTATATAGCATCCTGCAGCAGATTGAGCTGTGCAAGTCACTGGGGCTGTCTCACCTTTACCTCGGTTACTGGATCAAGGAATCACCAAAGATGGCTTACAAGAGCCAGTATCGGCCGCTACAAATGTTCATTGATGGTCGTTGGCTCAGTATCGAGTAGCTGTCGCGGTAAGATACCGTCGCGCGAGACTTACAATTAGTGGTGCCTTCTGGCACCATCGCGCGCGACTCAAATAACCCAGAGGCCGCATGGCGAAAGAAGAACAGATAGAGATGGACGGTACCATTGTCGACACCCTCCCCAATACGATGTTTCGGGTGGAACTCGAGAACGGGCATACTGTGACTGCGCATATTTCAGGAAAGATGCGAAAGAACTACATTCGTATTTTGACGGGCGAT
>CAJWZG010000149.1 GCA_913049565.1 uncultured Gammaproteobacteria bacterium | reverse complement strand
AAATCGTGGAAGTGTCTTAGAGGATCCGGAGTAGGCGAACCGGGGCGCAAGTGGCGCTGAATCTGAGCCAGCGAAAACGACCCTCCGGGGTCGTTTTTGATATGGATGGTACCCTTTTGGATACAGAAGGGCCTGCGAAGTCGGCGTTCGCGATAGCCATTACCGAGGTAGGTTTCGCCTTCGATCCTGCCCTCTATGACAGCTGCGTCGGTACTACCTTTGTCGAAACACAAGCAATTCTGCGCAAGGCTTATGGGGAGACCCTTGATACCCTTGCGCTAGAGCAAGCTTGGTCGGCCCACTTTTTGGCGGCTCGGGAAAGTGCGCCAATCAGGGTCAAACCCGGCATCGCGGAGCTGTTGCAGCGATTGGGCGAACTGCAGATTGCCATGGCTGTTGCCACATCAAACCAGCGCGATGTTTGCGAGGCATCGTTAACTGACTGCGGTATTCGTCAGTACTTTATGCATTTGGTCTGCGTTGGCGAGGCGCGAAATCCGAAACCTGCCCCAGATCCTTATTTGTTGGCAGCTGCGAAGATAGGTCAGCTGCCTAGCGATTGCTGGGCGTTGGAAGACTCAGATATTGGTACGCGAGCTGCGGTGGAATCAGGGATGCGTACTTTCCAGATTCCGGATGCCAAAGCACCCAGTGAATCGGTATTGGCTCTAGGTCACGAGGTGTTGGCGAGTGCTGGCGAGTTGCTGGCGCTGCTGGATGATCGAACGAGTTAGTCCGCAGAAAGACCGATGATTTGGGCAGGCGTCAGTTCCAGTGCGCGAGCGACATGGTTAAAGAATGTGACTTCATAGTCGCTGACACGGTCGTCTGCATGAATGACTTCGAGCAATGCTTCCAGAGTATTTTTGCGATCCTTCGCCGTTAGTTTGCGCGAGCATTTATGCAGATAACGTTCAAAAGGCGCTTTTTCGTATAACCGCGAGTTGGCAGCAACGCGCACATTGGCTGCCGTGAATTTTTCACCCGTGCGGTCTAGTAGCACTTCACGCACCTTGGCTACCTCTACAGACTTAATGTTGGTGTCCGACGCGGTTGCCCGGGCTAACGTCATTAACATGACTTCTTTGGCCAGTAATTTCTGTTCTCCGCGGGTGAGCGCAGAGCCCGTGAATAATTTTTTGATACCAGACAGTTTAACGATGCTCATAAATTTCCCTGTGCCCGATGGTCGTTTGCGTTGGCGTTAGTATAACCCAACAACTTTTCGTTAGTGCTAGTGAGTTGTCGCCTTGGGCGTGACGCACCACACGGATTTAGGCCGTTGCCCATGCTTTGATGAGGTGATGGGCAATAGCCCCCGGACCGGGAATTCGCAGATCGGTATTCTCGCCCGAAATGGCTGCCAGCACTTGTGCGCGATCAAACCAGGCGACGTCGGCCATCTCTTTGGTATCGATTGCGATATCTTGGTTGACCGCGACACCATGGCAACCAATCATAAGTGATGAAGGGAACGGCCAAGGCTGGGATGAGTGGTAGCTGACTGAACTCACTCTAATCCCCGCTTCCTCCATCACTTCTCGCCGCACTGCTTCTTCTAGCGATTCTCCCTGATCAATAAAGCCCGCTAGCGCTGAATAAAAGTTGCTTTGCGCCATTCGGCCTTGGGATTTACCCAGCAGGCAGTAATCGCCTTGATCGTCGTTCTGGATCAGCATGATGGCAACTGGGTCAGTTCGCGGAAAAATGTGTTTGTTGCAGTGATTGCAGAGGCGAATCTGCCCGCCTCTGCCGGAGTCGCTTGGGTTACCGCAAACCGCGCAGTAAGGGTTGCGGCGGTGCCAGTCGATCATGGCCCGCGCTTGGCTAACGATGCCACCTTCCTCAATGCTTAACGCCGCGACGGCTTGGCGACAATCGGAGAAGCTGCTGATGTCGCCAGCGAGGTCTGGCTTCTCTACGCTGGCTGCAAAGCGTGCGCTGCCATTGTGCAAACCCAAAAAGACCGTTTCACCAAGCGTCGCTGGTAGTTCCTTGGGCGTAATCCAAGCGAGCTGGTTATCGTTATCCGTGGCAACATTGAGTCGATGAAACAGCAAAAAGCGGCTCTCGCGCGCCTGCTTGAGTACCTGCAGCGCTTTATCGTCCTTGCGCAGATGTTGCGCTCGGTCGAGTGGGCTGCCCGCAAATGTATGAACAAAGTTTGAATCAATGGTGTACATCAAAGCAGATTAACAAGACCGCCCCGGCGCTTCATTGGATTTTTGAGCGATACGCCCATCTCTATCTGGCCGCAAAATAGGGTATTGTTGAGGCGCAACGGCAGGCACAAATGACAGCCTGATATGAGAGACGGAAACTAGCGACAAAAACGAACGACGGAAACGAGAGACAGAAAATGCCGCATTCCATAGAGCGCATTCCTTTTGGCAAGACCGGTCACCTAAGCAGTCGGGCATTGTTTGGCGCGGCTGCGCTGGGCGCAATGAATCAGGAACGTGCTGATCAGACACTAGATCAAATTATGTCTTGGGGCCTAAACCACATAGACGTGGCCGCAAGCTACGGGGAGGCTGAGTTACGCCTCGCACCGTGGCTAAAAGACAATCGCGATTCAGTGTTTCTGGCAACCAAGACCGGACATCGCACCTATGAAAAAGCGAAGAAACAAATTCATGCCTCGCTGGAGCGCATGCAGGTTGACCAAATTGACTTGATTCAGATGCACAATTTGACCCAGGCCGATCAATGGGAAACCGCGATGGGGCCCGGAGGCGCCATGGAGGCGCTAATGGAAGCCAAGGAGCAAGGCCTCGTGCGTTTCTTAGGGGTAACGGGTCATGGCACTTACGCGCCCGCCATGCATATGCAGAGCCTCGAGGCTTATCCCTTTGACTCCATCTTGGTTCCTTACAACTTCACCATGATGCAGCAGGCGCAATATGCACACGATTTTGATGCCCTATACGATATCTGCCAGGCGCGAGGCGTTGCAATGCAAACCATCAAGGGGATCGCGGCCCGAAGGTGGCAAGCAGCTGACGAAGAAAAACGTTTTAGCTGGTATCGGCCAATTACCGACGCTGCGGCGATGAAGCGCGCTATCGATTACGTGCTCGATAGAAAGAACCTCTTTATTAATACGAGCAGTGACGCGACGCTTTTGGATCCTGCGTTAAATTGCATCGCAGAGCCACGGGCAGAAATTGATCTGGCGTTACTCGCCGAAGATGCCGCGCGTTTGGGCATTGAGCCGCTGTTTGTAAGAGATGTATCTGACGACGTGATTGTCAGCGCTGGCTAATCATTGAGCTGGCAGAAAAGAGTGAGGGAAATTTCAATGGGGCAGTATGACTGGAACGTACGTCGGTTGGCTGGATCGTTAGGCGCCGAGATAACGGGGCTAGACCTCAACGAGATTGCCGCGGGTGATGAAGCAGGCATTGATGCGGTAAAAGCCGAGCTTCTCGAACATCAGGTAATCTTTTTTCCCGGTCAAAACGTTGATATCGACAGCCATGTTGCCTTGGGTAAACGCTTCGGTCAGGTAGAAAACCACCCGAACTTGAAGAACCCGTTTACCGAGCACAGTGAAGTGTTCGAGCTAGCGGCGACCCACGGCGGCGTCGCCGATGAGTGGCATACGGACATCACCTTTGAGGATCGACCGTCCATTATGTCAATTTTGCATATGGTCACCTGCCCGGAATTCGGTGGCGATACCATGTGGACAAATCTGTATCAGGCTTACCGAGAGCTGTCGCCGCCGATGCAGGCGCTATGCGATGGTTTGACGGCGCTGCATGATGCGCACCCGCACAACCGGGCTGACCAAATGGCCGTTCACCCTGTGGTGCGCGTACATCCTGAGACCGGCAACAAGGCTTTGTATGTCAACGAGCATTTTACCCGCCGTCTGGTGGAGATGAATGCGACGGAGAGCAAGGCTGTGCTTGAATATCTCACCGAGTGGGTCAAGAACCCGCGTTTTACCGTGCGCTATCACTGGACGCCGGGCACGATTGCAATTTGGGATAACCGCTGCACCCAGCACTTCGTACTCAACGACTTTGAAGGTGAGCGGATTATTCAGCGCGTGACCGTGATGGGCGATGTAGTTGAGGCAGCTCAGCCCAGCCCATGGCAACCTTGGGTTCGACCGGGGCGCCTATCTGCTACCACCCGATTGGATCGTCAGCTCAATCGCTATATGAAGGATAAGGCTATGGAGGCCGCCGACTAGCAGCGCTAGGCCGGGTAAACATTGATCACGGGTATCACGCTATCTGATGCGTTCAGCCCTTCGTTGAGCGAACCCGAGCGGAAGCCGCCGAGATCGAGGGCGACGAATCGATACCCAAGAGCTTGGATCCGCCGCTGTAACTCGGTGTGATGTAAAATTGCCTTTTCGAATTCCTCGGGCAAAATTTCAAGCCTTGCCACGTCGCCATGATGGCGCACTCTAAATTGACTGAACCCTTGATCGGCCAGCACGCCTTCTGCAGATTCAACCTGAGCCAGCAACTGTTGGTCAATCGCTGTGCCATAGGGGAAGCGACTCGACAGACAGGCGGCTTGCGGTTTGTCCGCGTTTTCAAGGCCTAAGGCGTTTGCTAAGCGGCGAATATCGGCCTTGTGGAAACCCGCCTCTACCAAGGGCGACTTGACGGCGTAATTGTCTGCCGCAATCAGTCCCGGCCGATGATCACCAAGATCATCTAGATTGGTGCCATTAAGAATGTGCGCATAACCCTTGGCGCGAGCGATGTCATCAAGCTCGGTATAAAGCGACGTTTTGCAGTGAAAACAGCGATTGGTTGGATTGGCTCGATAGTCTGCCTTACTCAACTCGTCAGTAACGATGATCTGATGCGCTATACCCCAATCGTTGCTGAGCTTTTTCGATAGTGCGAGATCAGTACGTTTCAAACTGGCCGAGCCCGATGTAACGGCCAACGCTTGGCTACCGAGAGTTTTGCCCGCAACAAAGGCGACCAAGGAACTGTCGATGCCACCGGAAAAAGCGACAATCGCGCTCTCATAGCTGCCAATGATGCGTTGCAGCTGCTGGTATTTTTGTTCGAGATCTGAAGTCATGGTTGCGCTCAAAGCCTGTTTATACGGTTAGCCAAAAAGCCTGCCCCAAAGCCGTTGTCAATATTCACCACGCTTACGCCAGAAGCGCAGCTGGTCATCATGCCGAGTAGGGCGGCGACACCGTCGAATGCTGCCCCGTAGCCTACGCTGGTGGGTACTGCGATGATGGGTTTATCGACCAAGCCGCCAACTACACTGGGCAGTGCGCCCTCCATCCCAGCGACAACCACTAAAACTCTGGCGCTGCGAAGATCGTCTAGCCGCGCTAATAGCCGATGCAAACCGGCTACGCCGACATCGTAAATTCGCTGTACAGAGTTGCCATAGAATTCTGCGGTTAGTGCGGCTTCTTCAGCGATAGGCATATCCGATGTCCCTGCACTGACGACGGCAATAGAGTGCTGCAAGGTTGGCGGTGGGCTGTCGTGCCACCAAAGCAGTCGGGACATTGCATGGTAGCTGGCACTTTCGGGTAGAAGCGTCAGCTGATCGTAAGTTGTTTGGCTCAATCGGGTCACCAAAGTGTCGGTGTTTTGTTCCACCATGCGCTGGATTATCTCGTTAATTTGCTCCGCGCTTTTGCCTTCGCCGAAGATCACTTCTGCAGATCCGGTACGCCGGGCCCGATCAGTATCCAATACCGTATGCCCAAGATCGGTAAAGTAATGCGCGCGAATCTGTCGTGCAGTTTCCTCGCCGTCAATGTTGCCTGATTTGAAGCTCGCGAGAATCGAGTCTATTTCAACTGAATCGACCAAAATCAGCCTTGGCCTACGGTGCCAGCATTCTGCAGAGCAGCGATGGTGTCGTCGGTTAAGCCGAAATCACGCAGAATTTTTTCGCTGTGCTCGCCAATTTGTGGTGCGGGACCCTGAGGCTTTACATCAGCAGTGGCGAAACGCATCGGAATGTTCACTGTTGTATAGGAGCCCAATTCAGGATGTTCAATGCTGGGGAACATACCCAATTCCTGAGCATGTGGATCTTGGGGTACCTCATGTAGACCCATTACCGGCCCCCAGATTAGGTTTGCGTCGTCAAATATCTTGCCCCACTCATCTCGGGACTTGTTAGCCAATGCCTCGTCAAAAATAGCAATTAGGGATGCCATGTTGCGGTAGCGGGCTTTGGAGTCGATAAAGCGCTCGTCTTCGATAATGTCATCAAGCCCGATCGCCTTGCACAATCGAGACCAGTAAGCGCCATCCGGCAGCATATTAAACACGACCCAGTTACCGTCCCCGCAGGGAAAGCGGTTACCGGTGATGGTCAACAGTTCATCGCGACGTCGCTTGCGAACAGGCATGTGGTCCACAGCGGTAACGGCGTAATCTGATGCTTGTGTCCAAACGGCCGCCTCATACAAGGATGTTTCGACCACTTGGCCGGCGCCAGATTTTTCCGCCAGCCGCAGTGCTCCTAAAATCGCACCGACCATGGCCAGCCCTGTCGTGTGATCCCCTTGTGCAGGTCGTGCCATGGGCACCAAGCCCTCATCGCCCTCGCGCATCGAGTCGTATAAACCTGAGCGACCAAAAAAAGCTGTCACATCGTAACCAGGTCGCCACGCATCCGGCCCAGATGTTCCGTAGCCGGTCAGGGTGGCATGCACTAGCTTGGGATTTACTTTGAACAAGCTATCAGGGTCTAGGCCGAACTTGGCTTGGCGTTTGCTGAGCAAATTGCACATGAAAATATCAGCTTGCTGTGCCAGTTGGCGCACCAGCTCCGCCCCCTCGGGTTGATCCAGCGCGACAGCGATGGATTCTTTGCCGCGGTTGTCCACGTCGAATTGAAAGTCGTAATCTTTGAAGGCCTCGTCAAAGCGTTCGCCTTTGACCGGCCTGCTCATACCGCGCATGGGATCGCCGCTGATGGGTTCGATTTTAATGACCCGAGCACCCATGTCGGCCAGTATTGCTCCGGCGCTAGGAGCAGCCATCCAATTGTCGATCTCCAGTACTATAACGTCATCCAAG
>CAJWZG010000148.1 GCA_913049565.1 uncultured Gammaproteobacteria bacterium | reverse complement strand
CCAGACAGCAACACGCCATCATCGCCAACCAAGGTTTCCAGTCCGTCGGGCAGGTTGCGCACAAACTCATCGGCATAGGAGCGCTGCAAGGCTTGATTGATCTCTTCGTCCGTAGCCTCTGCCATGTCGCCATAAGCAATGTTATTGCGCAGCGTATCGTTGAATAAGGTGACCTGTTGACTCACGAAGGAGATATGTTTGCGCAGATTACCGAGTTCAAAGGATTCGATCGGGGTGCCGTCCAGCGACAGACTACCGCGCCCCACATCATAGAATCGGGGCAACAAGCTGGCCAAGGTAGATTTACCACTACCGGACCGACCAACCAGCGCTACGGTCTGACCAGGGGCGATATTCAGGCTCACACCGTGGAGAACGTCTGGACCTTCCGGCGAGTAACGAAAACTGACACCGTCAATCGCCACGTCACCGCGAGCGCGCTCAAGCTCAAAAACGCCTGTGTTTTGTTCGATCCCGGAATCTAACTGCTTAAAAATATCTTCTGCCGCCGCAAAGCCGCGCTGCAGCTTCGCATTAATTTCCGAGAGCTTGCGAATCGGACGACCCAGCATGCCTGCCAATACCAAGAATTCCACGGCCTTACCGCTGGACAGCTGCACACCAAAGTCAGGGCTGTACAACACCAAGATCAACCCGCAGAGCCCTAGAGCAATGATGGTTTCGTTGGTTTGGGAACTGAACACCTTGGTCACCACCATTTTCATGTTCTGCTGGCGGTTGACCTTACTCGCCGAGAGAAAGCGGCTTTCTTCCTGTTCTTGTCCGCCAAAAATCTTGACCTCTCGATAACCACTGGCAACCTCTGAGACCACATGGGTCACATCGCCCATGGAATGCTGAATACGGCGACTGATCCGACGAAAGCGATTACTGGCGAAAGCCACGACCAAACCCAGAACCGGAGCCATGGCGATGAACAACATCGTTAGTCGCCAATCGATCAGCAACATAAAGGTTAAGTAGGCCAACACCTTCAAGCCGTCTTGAATCAACGCTCTGAGGGCATCGGTGCCCGTATCCCTCAGTTGGGTCACCGTAAAGGTGATCTGCGAAACAATATGACCTTGGGTCGCGTTGTCAAAATATCTGCTCGGAGACTGCAAAATGTGCGCGAACAGCTGTTCTCGAAGGTCGTAGACAACGCCAAACGAAACGCGAGACATGGCGGCCTCACCGACAACGGCACCAACAGCCCGCGCCAAGGTGACGACGGCCATCATAATCGGAATCGTCGCTGCCGCTCGTACCAGCGCATTATCCCAATCATCGATCAAGTTACCGAACAGCGTCACAAAGTAGGCTTCTGCGGCAGCTGACGTGACGAACCCGATAAAGGCGAAAATCAGCAGCACCCAGTACCGACCAACATAGGACAGCAAGCGTCGATATATTGTCCAATCAGATTCTTTGACGCGCTTATCTGCCATCTTGCGTTCCGGTTACTGGTCGCGGGCTTCGATTGGCAACGTACTTGTAGCGGTGGCCAAGCTCACACTAACCAGTCCCAAGGCAGCACAAACATCGAGTACGCGCACAACCGCTTGGTGAGTTGCCAATGCATCAGCTCGAATCTCGATCGGCTGCCTTGCCAGCTGTTCGGCACTCAGAACGCCCGCCAACTCTGTCAGGTTTGCGACAAGATCCGCGCGTTCAGTTCCTACCGCCTCGCCATCGATCCAGTAATCACCTGATGCATCAACGACTATTTTTACTGCTTCGTTAGCACCCGCTGCTGACACGTCAGCTTCAGGCAAGGTGACAGAAATTACCTGTTTTTGCACAAAGTTTGCTGAGACCATAAAAAAGATAAGCAACAAAAACACGACGTCAATCAGCGGTGTAATTTCGATACCCGCTTCGCGCCGGGCTGCGCTCAACCTAGGCATCTAAGGACTCTGCCTCATCTGCTCAAAAAATCGGTTAGACACTGCCTCAACCTCAATCAGCAATGCGTCTACATGCCGCAACAGGGCGCGATGGCAAATCAGCGCAGGAATAGCCACTGACAAACCCGCAGCTGTAGTTACCAAGGCAGTCGAGATACCGCCAGCTAAAAGCCGAGTATCGGTTTGACCGGCAGCGAACAGCTGATCGAATACATCGATCAACCCCACAACTGTGCCCAAGATACCCAACAGTGGACAAATCGAGGCAATCACCCCCAGTCCCGTAAGGTGGCGCTCGAGGTTGTGCACAGTAACATCCAACGCCCCCTTCAGCGCCTGCTGAAACTCATCTCGAGGCGCTGAAAAATTCGCCAAGCCGACTGCCAGTACATAGCCTAACTGGGAAGTCTCTCCAAGCTCGCGCAAGGCTTCGCTGTGAGTGGGCCAACCAGATACATCGTTCAAACGCGCTAGCAATGGCTCAGGCAGGACCTGGCCACGACGTAGCGACCACCAACGTTCCAGACAGATCGCCAGTACAATGACACTGCAAAAAGCGATAGGCATCATCAACACACCGCCCGCCTGAAATAGCTCTAGCATGGGTGGACCCTTTGGCTGGCAACCAAATGTCCTGTCACCAGGAGCAACCCCGAGCGGCAATAGGCCACGCGCTATGAATCATACCGTCAGCTTCACGAACCCAGTATTGATCATGCAGATTTACCGTCGGATCGCAGTGCGGCACCGCAAATTCCAACACCTCTCCAAGCCGCACTAGCACTGGCTCATTCTCGCCCAGATCTGAGGCCGCCTGCGGTAGAATTAGTACGCCATGCTCATCGCCAGCAAAGCGAAACTCAATATCCGGCAACGCATCACAAACTGGATTAACACTGTCCGAAGCAAAGGCTTTGTAGCCGCCATCAACGGTAATCGTAGCTGACTGCGGCTGACTGATCGCAGTACATGCTACCGTCAGTGCCAAATCAAATCCCTCGAAACGCGACGAGCCACTGCTGCCGACCTGACGATATTCTTCGTCCATAAAAATATAGCTGCCCACCTGTATGTCGGTGAGCTGATCAATAGTCACATCAATGTCGAACGTCCCTGTGCCTCCACCGGTTACTATGTCAGGCTTGAGACCCTGCTGACTCAAGAGTTCGAATTTATCTTCCAGTCGTTCCCATGCCCGCATCGACTTATCTCGGCGCTTATCGAAATCTTGGATGTGCATAACATGGCCTGCGTAGTGCTGGATACCGGCAAAGTAAAACCTCTGATCGCCCTCTAGCTGCTCCAGAAGATGCAGCAACAGATTATTATCCCGCAAACCTGTTCGCCCTGTGGAGGCATCAAGATCCAACAAAACGCCAATGCGCTTGTCGTCATCGATTTCTGCCTGCAGCGCTAACACCCCCTCAGCGGAATCTACTACCAACAATAACGTTAAGTTTTCAGACAAAACGGTGTTCACAACCCGTGCTTTGTGTCGCGTAGAAATTGGGGAAGTAATCAGTATCGATTTGATTCCTGCGTTAGCCATAACCGCAGCTTCGCTTACCTTGGCAGTGCATATGCCCACCGCACCAGCGGCCATTTGCTGCTTCGCTATTTCCGGACACTTGTGGGTTTTCGAGTGGGGACGGAAGCCCTTGCTGTAGCGATCAAGGTGAGCTGACATAGCGTCGATATTGGCATTCATGACAGGCCTGTCGAGGACTAACGCAGGGGTAGGCAACTGCTCAACAGTTATCGGCTCTGCAAGCGTGATCGGTTCCACAGGACGTTTGGTCACGGAACTTAAAGCCATCTGGATTGCTGCGGTCAAAACTGCCCCCTACTTCACAATACCTCTTTCGAGCCCTCATCATAGCTGGGAAAGCCTTCGAATAGCAGTAATGGGTGGCGATCGAAAAAGGTCTTAGGCGGACTTTTGCCCTTCGGAGTTTGCTTGCCTAAGCTGATCTCGTTGATGCTGCAACCGTAGCGCTGCGATCAAATGACGGCAAATTTCTAGACCGTGATCTCTCGGCGCAACTTTGGCCGTCTTTGAGTCGGCGCAAAGGTTCTGCTGACGGCCTAAGGAGGAACTAGCAAGCCCGCCTCCAGTCTCATTTGAGTCGTCTGACAACCAAAGCGTTTTTTGTGGAGAACTTATGCTCTGCCCGGAAAAACCTTTACGCGGAAATGCTCTTTCATTCGCTTTAGCACCGATGCTTATCTCGCTCCTATCGCCCTTCGCACTTTTCCCGCTGTTTCTGTTTCTACTCCGCCTTCGCATATCCCGGGTCAGTCGGTCGACAGCACGCCAATGAGCCTGTGCATCACGAAACAGAGCACTTTCAAGACTATTCTCGTCTAGCGACGGCGAGTTAGCCGATTCCTCATTGGCGGCCACTCCACATCCGACTTGCACATCGAGCACCAATTGCCTCGGTGCGGGGCCGAATGTTGCAAATGTGTTTTTAAGATTTTGACTTGTCATACTGTTTAAATACCAATTACTGTATATTTATACAAGTTAATTGAAGCAACTAATTTTCTTGTGTTATCGCCAACTGTTGGTTCTTCCAATCGCCATATAGCCGCGTACCAGACAGGAACCCTTGACCAAGCAATGCCTCCGCTAGGGGGTTCTCAACCAATCGCACCAACGCGCGCTTCAGCGGCCGTGCACCGTACACCGGGTCATACCCTGCCTCACAAATCGCATCCATCGCGGCCTGGCTGAGTGACAGCGTCAGCTCCTGCTCGGCCAGCCGCGCATTGAGCAGCTCCAACTGGAGCGAGGCGATACGTCTTATGGCTTCGTTCCTGAGGGGCTTAAAGACCACTACATCGTCAATTCGGTTGATAAATTCTGGCCTGAAATGTTGGGCCACAATACCCATCACCATGCTATCCAGTCGGCCACTGACAACCTCAACATCGCTGTCTTCTGCGGTCTCTTGATTGAATGCTTGAATCGCTTCCGACCCTAGATTTGATGTCATAACGAGCACGCAATTACTGAAATCAACGGTACGCCCGTGGCCATCCGTTAAACGACCGTCATCGAGCACCTGCAGCAGTATGTTAAATACATCATGGTGTGCCTTTTCAATCTCATCCAGCAAAATCAGCGAATAGGGTTTACGTCGAACGGCTTCGGTTAGGTAGCCGCCCTCTTCATAGCCAACATACCCAGGGGGCGCACCGATAAGTCGCGCCACTGAATGTTTCTCCATGAATTCAGACATATCGACGCGGATCATCGCTTCAGGACTATCGAACAAGACCTCTGCGAGGGCTTTGCACAGCTCCGTTTTGCCAACCCCTGTCGGGCCCAAGAACATAAATGAACCGTTGGGTTTGCTGGGGTCGGACAAGCCGGCTCGAGCGCGTCGTACGGCCTGACTCACCGCCGCGATAGGCTGGGATTGGCCAATAACTTTGTCGCTCAGTGATCCCTCTAAGTGGAGTAAACGCTCTTTCTCTTGCGATAGCAGCCGCGCCACCGGAATACCCGTCCACTTGCCCACCACTTCGGCAATTTCTTCCGCCGTCACCTTATTACGCAACAGTCGTGGTTGAGCAGTCCCCTCTGTTTCCTCCACATCAGGTATGGTCATCTGCTGTTGCAAACGCTGTTCTAGCTGCGGTATCACGCCGTACTGTAGTTCTGACATGCGCGCTAAGTCACTCTCTCGGCGAGCGGCCTCAAATTGCAAACGTGCTGCCTCAAGCTCTTCCTTAGTATCTTGCGAGCCTTTCAGCGCCAGCTTTTCTGACTCCCAAATCCGCTCTAATTCAGTGGACTCGACCTCGGCGGCAGTAATCTGGGTCTGCAGTTCGGATAGGCGCATCTTGCTGGCTTCGTCGCTCTCCTTCTTCAACGCTTCTACTTCCATCTTTAACTGCATCAATCGTCGATCCAATACGTCCATGCTCTCGGGCTTTGAGTCCATCTCAAGGCGAATGCGACTCGCGGCTTCGTCAACCAAGTCGATTGCTTTATCCGGCAGCTGCCGGTCTGTTATGTAGCGGTGGGATAAATTCGCGGCTGCAACGATAGCCGGGTCGGTAATATCCACGCCATGATGCACTTCATAGCGCTCTTTCAAGCCTCGCAGAATGGCTACTGTGTCCTGCAAACTCGGTTGGTCTACCTGTACTTTTTGGAATCGCCTCTCCAGAGCAGCGTCTTTTTCAATGTACTGCCGGTATTCGTCTAACGTTGTCGCCCCGACACAGTGCAATTCACCACGTGCGAGCGCGGGTTTGAGCATATTGCCGGCATCCATCGCCCCATCCGCTTTGCCGGTGCCGACCATTGTGTGCAGTTCATCGATAAACAGAATAATGTTGCCTTCTTGCTTAGCGAGATCATTCAGCACCGCTTTCAAACGCTCTTCAAACTCACCACGGTATTTTGCCCCAGCGATTAGCGCGCCTAAATCGAGGGACAGGACACGCTTGTCTTTCAGGCTGTCAGCAACCTCGCCGTTAACGATACGTTGCGCTAAACCTTCGACAATCGCGGTCTTACCGACACCGGGCTCGCCGATAAGCACCGGATTATTTTTTGTTCGCCGCTGCAGCACTTGAACCGTGCGTCGAATTTCTTCATCGCGCCCAATTACTGGATCCAACTTCCCTTGCTCGGCAAGACTCGTCAGGTCTTGAGTGTACTTCTCTAGTGCGTTCCGTAGTTCCTCGTCGTTTTTTTGTTCCACCGTCCTTCCCTGTCTCTGCGCGTTGATAATCTCACTAGATCGGACTTCGTTGACTTGTGCCTTCGCGAGTGCGGTCTTGACCAGTTCGTCGGAGAAAAAAGCCATCACCACCCAATCTTCGGAGATAAACTCGTCGCCCGATTGCTGGGCCAGCGTTTGAGCCCGTTGCAAAAATCTTTGCAGTGCCGGGCTTGCGGCCACCTCTGGCTGTGGGTTACCCAGCGTCGGGAGACGCTCCACTGCTTTGCCGAGCGCGCCGGCCAGATGTTGCGCTCCCTTTTCATCAGCTGCGGCAATAACTGACAGAATTGACTGATCATCTTGGATCATTACCTGCGCGAGATGCACTGGCTCTAGGCTTGAGTGACGCTTGAGTGACGCCAGCTCATGCGCTGACGCAAAAGCTGCATCTACCCGCTGTGTAAACTGCATCGATAACATTGCAACACCTTC
>CAJWZG010000147.1 GCA_913049565.1 uncultured Gammaproteobacteria bacterium | reverse complement strand
AAAGCGTCAGCTTCGTGGCATGGAAGGTGTTGCAGCGGCCGATGTTCCAGGTCTGGTGCGTATGCTGCCGACCAAGGCTCGATAGGAGGACTTATGCCAAGAATTAAACGAAGCGTTGCCTCCAGAGCTCGAAGAAAAAAGATTTTAAAAGCTGCCAAAGGGTATTACGGCGCACGTAGCCGTACCTTCAAGGTAGCCAAGCAAGCAGTGATCAAAGCAGGCCAGTACGCCTACCGAGACCGTCGTCAGAGAAAAAGACAGTTTCGTCGTCTTTGGATTGTGCGCATCAACGCAGCTGCGCGCGAGCACGGTCTGTCGTATAGCCGCTTTATCGCCGGTCTCAAGGAGGCAGGGATAGAGGTTGATCGCAAGGTGCTAGCGGATATCGCGATGCACGAGAAAGGCACCTTTGCCGCGCTGGCACAGCGAGCCGGTGCTGGAGTTGCGAAAGCAGCTTAGGTGACGTTTGGATGCCTGCAATTTTTAGGCATTAAGCGACGAACGACCAACTGCCTCCGGGAGACCTTAATAGAGTGTTCTTCCCGAAGGTTATGGCGTTAAGAAAAAGGGAAGAACCTGGGTTCTTCCCTTTTTTTCTGCCTGCTTTTCCGCCCGCGGGGATGAGCGTGACGTTTACATTCGGAGTTAGCCGGGACACACAATGGATATCGACAACGTATTACAGCAAGGAATGGACGCGGTAAAGGCGGCCACCGATTTGCGCAGTCTTGATGATGTGCGGGTAAATTTCCTGGGCAAAAAAGGCGCTCTTACCGACTTGTTGAAGGGGTTGGGGAAGCTTGATGCGGCCGCACGTCCCCAGGCTGGAGCGAAAATCAACGAAGCCAAGGTGATCCTGCAGGATCAAATTGCGGCACGCAAAGAGACTTTGGAGTCGGCGGCAATGGAGGCGTCTTTAGTCGCAGATACGGTAGACGTTACGTTGCCGGGGCGTCGAGCCCAATTAGGGGGCCTGCACCCGGTGACTCAAGCGATGTATCGCATCGAATCCATTTTTACCGGGGCTGCCTATGAGGTGGTCAGCGGCCCTGAAATCGAGAACGATTACTACAATTTCGAGGCGCTGAACATTCCACCACATCACCCTGCAAGAGCGATGCACGACACCTTCTATTTCGGTGACGGCACGCTGCTGCGCACCCACACCTCCCCCAGTCAGGTGCACACCATGGAGCGCCAAGCGCCGCCTATTCGAGTGATTTGCCCGGGTCGGGTGTATCGACGTGACTCCGACCTCACTCACAGCCCAATGTTTCATCAGGTGGAAGGCTTGGTCGTTGATGAGAACATTAGCTTTGCCGATTTGAAGGGAACCGTGATTGATTTTTTGCAGCGGTTTTTCGAGAAAGAGCTGGAAGTGCGTTTCCGCCCGTCCTACTTCCCGTTTACCGAACCTTCAGCAGAGGTCGATGTGCAGTGTGTGCACTGCCTTGGCAAAGGATGCCGCGTGTGCAGTCACACAGGTTGGTTAGAGGTGATGGGTTGCGGCATGGTGCATCCCAACGTGCTTGAAATGTCGAAGATTGACACCGAGGTGTACTCGGCTTTTGCCTTCGGTTTCGGCGTTGATCGTTTAGCCATGCTGCTTTTCGAGGTAGACGATTTACGGCTGTTTTTTGAAAACGACCTGCGTTTTCTTCGCCAGTTCAACTAGACCCAATATCAGGAACAGACTATGAAATTCAGCGAAGCATGGTTGCGCCAATGGGTAAACCCACCTTTGGGCAGCGAAGAATTGTTGTTTCAAATGACCATGGCGGGTCTTGAGGTCGACGGCACTGAGCCAGCGGCCGAAACCTTTTCAGGGGTTGTCGTTGCCGAAATTATCAGCGCTGAACAACACCCAGACGCGGACAAGCTGCGTGTTTGCCAGGTGACGACAGGGGCAGAAACGTTTCAGGTGGTCTGTGGCGCACCCAACGCCCATGCAGGTTTGATAACGGCCTATGCTCAAGTAGGCGCCGTGCTTCCGGGAAATTTTAAAATTAAGAAAGCCAAGCTTCGGGGCGTCGAGTCATTTGGCATGCTGTGTAGCTCACAAGAACTGGGTTTAGGCGAAGACGCTGACGGTATTATGACGCTTGAACATCCCGTTGGTGCGGATCTCGCAGAGATCGCTGGCGCGGACTTACCTTTAGACGATCTGACAGTGGATGTGGATCTCACCCCCAATCGTGGAGACTGTCTGTCCCTCAAAGGTTTGGCGCGGGAAGTCGGGGTATTAAACAATCTGGAAGTGACCTTCCCTCAGATCAGCCCTGTGGCAGCGGTAACAGATCGAACATTTCCCGTGACGCTGGAAGCTGGTGCCGAATGCCCACGCTACTTAGGGCGAATTATTGAAGGTGTAGATCTCAGTCAAGCCTCACCCAGTTGGCTTACGGAACGACTCCGTCGCTGTGGGCTGCGCAGCATCGATCCCGTGGTGGATGTCACCAACTATGTGCTAATCGAGTTGGGCCAGCCCATGCATGCGTTCGATCTTGACCGCTTAAATAGTGCGATTACTGTGCGCATGGCCAAACCAGAGGATTCGTTGGTGCTGTTGGACGGACAACAAGTGGCGCTAGATGCGCAGACTTTAGTGATTGCCGATGCCAGCGGGCCGGTGGCCATGGCGGGAGTAATGGGCGGTAAAAATACCGGGGTTCAGCCTGATAGCCAAAATATCTTCCTTGAGTGCGCATTTTTTGCGCCGATTGCGATCGCCGGCACTGCCAGACGTTACGGGCTGCATACGGATGCCTCCCATCGTTACGAACGGGGGGTCGATTTTGAGCTTCAGGCTGATGCGATGGAGCGCGCTACCGAAATACTACTGAGTATCGTCGGCGGTAGTCCTGGCCCATTGGTTGAGACGTTAGACGCAGCTTCTATGCCCACGCAGCCCTCGGTGCGACTGCGTGAAAACAAGCTGAATCAAATTTTGGGTGTTTCGGTAGACGTGACGAGGGTCGACGAGGCGTTGCAACGTTTGGACTTCAAAGTGCTTAATCGCGCCGCGGTGATCGATGGTATTGAGTGGCAGATTGTTGCGCCGACGCATCGGTTCGATATTGCGATAGAAGCAGATTTGATCGAGGAGGTGTGCCGCATATATGGGTACAACAACATACCTGTTACCCAACCTACCGTGCAGCTGCCGCTAGCGGTGGTTAACCTGGAGCAGCACAGTGAGCGCGAGATGCGCGAGCATATGGCCGGGCTCGGTTTCCAAGAAGTGGTGACCTACAGCTTTGTTGATCCAAAAATGGAAGAGGTGCTGAGCAAAGGCTCTGGTCTACAGGCAAAGGCGTTAGCGAATCCCATGTCTTCCGAACAGTCCGTCATGCGCACGAGTTTGCTGTCCGGGCTGATTGATGCGGCCAAGAAAAATATCGCGCGGCAGCAGGATTCCGGACGATTATTTGAAGTGGGTTTAGTCTTCAAACCGGAACAACAGCTTCATCAGGATCTGGCCTTAGGCGGCGTTTTATGGGGACGCCGGTCTTTAGAAGCCTGGCACAGCGGCAATACGGAAGTGGACTTTTACGACGCCAAGGGACTGGTGGAAGCATTAGCACAATGGGCCGGTGTTTCCTTGGGATATGACACAACAGTCAGCGAAATGCTGCATCCGGGGCAAAGTGCGACGGTTTTCCACGATGAAAAGCCAATTGGATTAGTAGGGCGCTTACATCCCAGGGTAGAAAAGCAGCTTGATGTCGAAAAGCTATATGTCTTTGAGCTGGATGCAGGCGTGATGCTCAAGCGGCCTATTCGTAGTCATGGCGCCGTTTCTCGCTACCCCGCGGTGCGCAGGGATATTGCGGTAGTTGTCGATCAACAGGTCAGCGCGAAGACGATCATGGATACGCTCGTAGCGGGCATGGATGGCATTTGTACAAATATTACGCTGTTTGACGTATATCAGGGCGAGGGTCTTGATTCCAAAGAGAAAAGTGTGGCCCTAGGGTTGACCTTGCAAAGCCAAGAGACCACCCTAAGCGAGGGGGAAATCAATGCTGCTGCTGAGACAGCTGTGACATTGTTGGAGACACATTGCGGGGCACGACTTCGCTAGAGTCGGCTGTAACTAAGAAGATCCGGGTAGGCGGGGAAAGACTTTTGAACGCACTCACTAAGGCAAAAATGGCTGATCAGTTGTTCGACGAGCTAGGGCTTAATAAGCGCGAGGCGAAAGAAATCGTTGAGCTGTTTTTCGACGAGATGCTGGGTTCGCTTGAAAAAAATGTGCAGGTAAAGCTTTCGGGCTTTGGCAATTTCGATCTTCGCGAAAAGGGCGAGCGGCCCGGACGTAACCCCAAAACAGGTGAAGAAATTCCGATCACAGCTCGCCGTGTAGTCACATTCCGGCCCGGTCAAAAATTAAAGGCCCGAGTAGAAGCTTTTTCGAGCGATTCGCGGGTAAAGGAATAGCACCTTCATGCTTGAGCCAGGCAATAACGGCGAACTGCCGCCAATACCGGGTAAACGCTATTTTACCATTGGAGAGGTGAGCACTCTGTGCGATGTGAAGCCTCATGTTTTGCGTTATTGGGAACAAGAATTTCCTCAGCTGAAACCTATGAAGCGCCGCGGCAATCGCCGTTATTATCAACGGCAAGACGTTATTTTGGTTCGGCAAATCCGCGGGTTGCTATACGAACAAGGGTTCACTATTGGTGGTGCTCGCCAGCGGTTGGTGGGGCATGAAGCGAAGGAAGACCGAACCCAATCCAGTCTGGTGGTTAAACAGGTGATCACCGAGTTGGAAGACCTGTTGCGCGAGCTAAAAGCCTGAGCGAGTAACCTAGTGTTACTTGTCAAACACGCAGATCTGTACGGCAACTTCCCGAGTTCGCTCTGGGTTTTCCGGACAATTTGCATCAAAGCTTATTGTCTTTTAGCCGCAGCTTTTGCGGTACTTGCCCTCACCACATCCATTACGCAGGCCGATGAGCCCGAGCCAAATAAGCGTACTTTTAACTATCAAGCCAGTATGGGCCCCTTAGTAGCTGGTACGTTAGATTTTGAATTTCTACGCACAAGTAGCGAATACCAATTGTTAGGCCGATTTCTCAGCTCGCAAAGCCTGAGTGCCTACTACACCTGGACGGGTGCCTTTGCCGCAAATGGCGAGTGGGTCGATCAAGCACCCGTGACCCAGACCTATTTGGTGCAAAGCGAAAGCACTGATGATGATTACAAGGTTGTGGTTATGGGGCCGACCGACTCGCAGGTAATACTTGGCCGAGATGGCGACTTCGAGACGATTCCTCGGCCTGAAGGCGTCGACCTGATTTCGGCTCTGATGTTTACGCCCCAGTGTTTCGATGGCAGCGCGATTCATGATGGCGAGGACAGTTATCCAATAAAGCTGCTGGAATCACGGCAAGCAAAGTTATCAAGAAAGCGAGGTTTTTTTTCGGGAAAGGTATTGCGCTGCGACTATGAGGTTACTTCTCGCCGGGGTAACCAGCGTAAGCTTCGAGTATCGATGACACAGATTGATGGTATTTGGGTAGCCGCCGAGGTGCGGGTTCGATTGGCTATTTGGCCTGATCCAGTATTTCGGCTTCGAGGTTAACGATTTTTGGGAGACCGCGCGAGAATCGCGCAAGTTTGTAGGAGAGAAAACGATGGCAGAACAAGTCGACAGCAGCGCACCGTGGTTCTTAAGGGGCAACTGGCAGCCGATGCGAGACGAGCGCAGTGAATCAAAGTTGCAGGTACAAGGCAGTATTCCAACAGATCTCAGCGGCGTGTACTTGCGCACTGGTCCAAACCCTAAATCTGGCCAAGGTGAGCATTGGTTTTTAGGCGACGGTATGGTGCATGGTATTCGGCTCGAGAATGGTGAGGCGAAGTGGTACCGAAATCGGTTTTTACAGACCCCAGATCTCACCGATCCTTTAGAGGAGCCGGGTGCGGGGTTAGGAGATTTGCGTCGTGGTAAGGGCAACACCCATGTCATGGCTCATAACAAGAAAATTTTGTGCTTAGAAGAAGCACATTGGCCTTGGACTATCGACGCTGACCTAAACACAGTCGGCTGCGAAAACTATGGCGGCGCACTGACCTGTTCAATGACCGCTCACCCCAAAGTCTGCTCAACCACAGGCGAATTGTTAGCGTTCAGCTACTTCAACTTCGCGCAACCCTACTTAAACTATATTCGCGTTGGCGCTGACGGTGAACTCAAACAGCTAGAGGGTATCGAGTTACCTCAGATGGTCATGATGCACGACTTCAATATCACCGAAAATTATGTGGTGTTTATGGATCTACCCTTGGCGCTAGATCTTGACCTTCTCGCCACGGGCATACCGTTTCGTTTTAAGCGAGAAAGCGGTGCGCGTCTTGGTGTTTTGCCGCGAAACGGCTCGGCCAGCGAAATCCGTTGGTTTGAAGTGGATCCTTGTTACGTTTTCCATCAGGTCAACGCTTGGGACAAAGATGGTGTCATCACGCTCTATGTCTCTCGGCAAAACTCGGCTTTTGGATCTGACTCGGGTGATTACTCTGAGGTGGCGCGCTTGCATCGCTGGCAAATTGACTTAAATAAAGGTTCTGTAACAGAGCAGCCTGTAGATGACCGACCAGCGGACTTTGGTCGGGTAAACGACGGGTTAGTGGGCAAAGAATCACGATACGGTTATTTGATGGCACTGGACGGAGAGGGCAATAGCGAAGAGCCCGTGTACGGGCCGAGGCTCTATCAATATGACCTGACCAGCGGCGCATGTGCCGAGCATTACTTAGGGGAGGGAACGCGGGGTGCAGAGCCCGTATTCGTGCCTGCGAAAAATGCGACTTCCGAAGACGAAGGATGGGTGATGAGCCTTGTTCACAGCGAAAACACCGGCAAGTCACGTTTGATCATTGTCGATGCGCAAAATTTTGCAGCTCCTCCAATCGCGACGGTACAGCTGCCGTTCCGCGTGCCATATGGCGCACATGGTAACTGGGTAGCGGATAGTCAGCTGCAATAAGACTGGCTAGAAACTTCCTCAGACCAAGAGCATCAGCTATCATGACAGACCTGTCGGGGCGTAGCGCAGTCTGGTAGCGCACTTGGCTGGGGGCCAAGTGGTCGCAGG
>CAJWZG010000146.1 GCA_913049565.1 uncultured Gammaproteobacteria bacterium | reverse complement strand
CCGCTGCCATCCAACACTAAAGTCTTTCAGATCAACCAGGCTTCAGAAAAGCCGGACGATTACCGTGCCGAGCTTATTGCGTACTACGCCAAAGAATGGGCTGCTGCTGACGAATCGAAGAACGAGCAAGCAGCTTGCTTGCTGCTGTGGGATTTGCTTTGCGCAGCTGCAGTGGCAGGTGCTCGTACAGGAAGTCTTCGAGCGGCCCTATATCACGCTTGGCATGGGCAGTTTGCTGCTGCTAACGCTATTGGCGCTCACTTCCACGCGTGGTTGGCAGCGTCGTTTGGGTAGCGGATGGAAAGGTTTACATCGTTGGGTTTATTTGGCCGTCCCGTTAGCGCTTCTGCACCTGCTTTGGCTGCGTAAAGACGGCTACGGTGATGTGGTTGTTTACAGCCTTTGGGCGGCAGCCATGGCTGCGGAACGAATCGCCACTTGGCGACAGCAGCAGCTGAGTTAAAATCGTGCACCCTTGATCAAGAATGAGCTAGCATGACCTCGTCGAGGCACAACCCCAGATCTATGAGCGTAAACCGTAATAGCACCGCATTATCAATCAGCCCTCGTCAGCGGCGCATGCTGCAAGACATGGGTATCGATGTGTTTACGACGAGGCAGGCGCAGGGAGCTGATGCGACGCGCCTCACTTCCGATCAGGCCGTTCAGCTGCCACAACCGCCGAGCAAGGGTTCGAGTAATGAAGCTCCACCTCCTAAAGTGCCTGTACCAACGTCGGTAACGCATGAAGGGCTCGACGTTGCTGCACTCGCTCAGCCAGAGAGCTCTGCCCCAGTTGCTGAGCAAAATGTCTCTCAGGTGCAAGTAACTATCGGCCTGAGCGTTGTAATTACACCGTCGCTGGTACACGTTGGCGAGACACCGCTTTCTGTGCAAGAGCTGCGTTTTCTGCAAGATTTGGCAAATGCGGTGCATTGGTCGAAAACGCAAACCATGTTGTCTGAAAGCGTGCGCAACACCGACTTTCGATGGCCAATCGTCGAGGCGTCGGGTACGCCCGAACGTGCAATCGCTATGTTTTGCAACAAGCATGAACTCTTGTCAGCGAAAACGGTGGTGCTCATTACCAAGGCAGGGTTGGGTCAATTGACACCTTGGATCAATGATACTATTAACCATTGGCACACATTGGATTCGCTAGCTGAAGCATCGAGTCAGGGGCTTGCCAAGAGAGCGCTTTGGCAGCACATCGCGTTGCACCAAGAGGCTGCGTTGGGCGACGAGAATTAAGCGTCCGTTTAGCGATAGCGTGCAGCAACTGCTAAAAATGTCCGTTTCAGACTTAGGTAGTGTGCTTGAGACCGAAGCCGCATGTTACCCAGACCCGTGGTCACAGAAAATCTTTGAGGATTGTTTGTCTGCCGCCAGTAAAGGGTACTGTTGCATGTTGGCGCAGATCGATGGATTGACGATTGGCCATGCGGTTTTTACCGTAACTTTAGATGAAGCTGAGTTACTGAATTTTTGCTTGGCCCCTTTGCATCAGGGTCGTGGGCTTGCGCTTGAGTTTTTACAGAACGTGATTGCGGATATGCGCGAACGAGGCGCCACAAGGCTTTTTCTTGAGGTGCGACAAAGCAACGCGCCAGCGCGAAGGCTCTATGCCTCGGCTGGGTTTGTCGAGGTAGGCGTGCGCAAAAGCTACTATCCAACCTCCAACGGACGAGAGGACGCGCTGCTTCTAAGTCGCGACATCCCGCACCGCCAACGTTAAAAGACAACGTGCGGTAGCTCACCTAGTGCTGGGTTTGATCTCTCGGGGTGACAAGAGGGTAGCGCCGCACAAACTGGTCGAATAAATCCCGTAGCGATAACAAGCTGCTGGCATCGCCGTCGATCTCTAAACTTTGTTTTTCTATGAGTGATACCGCGTCTGTTGCGCCCATCAGCAGATTTTTGAAATCTAATGATGCGACGGTAAGACTCACCTGAGATGGACGATTACTGGCGTTTTTGAAGTAGTTGAGCACACTGTTTCGGACGGTGAGCAGGTAGCGACAGTCGAGGTCGGTGAAGATTAGTTCGATACTCAAATCGAGATCTAATGCAGCCTCTGGCAGCAATCGCACAGCCAGCACTTGGAAAAAATTCTCGATCGGCATGCCTGCAGCGATTCCTCCGCTGGCATTGAACGCTCGCGATTCCGGCAAACCGTCCCGCAGTTCTAACGCGCCGCAAAGATAGAAGTTACGCCACGGTGCTGATTCGGATTGATAACCCAATTGCTCCAAAGTGTCTGCGAGTAGAGCGCGCCCGGGAATATGTTCAGGGTCGGCCATTACAACATGGTTGAGAACCTCGGCAACCCAGCGATAGTCCCCAGCTTCGAACGACTGTTGAGCCTTGTTTACAACTTCATCTGCACCGCCCATGTATCTGAGATAACGCTCGGCGGATTCCGTGGGCGGTAGCTGATACAGAGTCGACGGGTTGCCGTCGAAAAAGCCAAGGTACTTAACGTACACCGCACGAGCATTGTGGTGCACTGTGCCGTAGTAGTCGCGGTTGTAAAATTCTTGCCCCAAGCTTGGAGGCAGAGCAACCCGCTCTGCTATTTCCTCTTTGTTGAAGCCTTTGTTGGCAAGGCGCAGGGTTTGATCGTGAATGTACTTGTACAAATCACGTTGTTTCTCCAAATACTCGATAGCCCGCTCACGGCCCCAGATAGGCCAATGGTGCGAGGCAAACTGAATCTCGAGCCGGTGTCCGAATAACTCAATAGCCTCGTTGATTTGCGCCGCCCAAGCCAAGGCGTCACGCACTTGTGCGCCACGCGGCGTATAGATGTTGTGCAGGTGATGAGAGGTGATCTCCGACATGCACAGTGCTTTGAATTTGGGCAGATAAAAGACGAATTCTGCGGGAGCTTCAGTGCCCATGGTCATTTGAAACTCTATTTCGATCCCATCAATAGACCGAGTTTCGCCGGTTTCGCAGATAGAGTCTGACGGCACAATGAACCCCGTGGTGCCCAAAGACAGCGAGGCGCCAAGTCCAGTGGTAACAAAACCGGTGGGCGAAGGAGGTAGTAGATTGCCATACATATAGGTAGCTCTGCGGCCCATTGCATTGCCCGCTAGGACGTTTTCATTGAGTGATTCATCGACGAAGTCCACGGGTGCAATGATTGGAACTTCCCCTGAGCGAACTTGCTCTTGGCTGACCACGCCAAGAATTCCGCCGAAGTGATCGGCGTGGCTGTGAGTTATTAGTACCGCGACTACAGGTCGCTGGCCAAGTTTGTCGTTGGCTAAAGCCAATGCAGCAGCGGAAGATTCTGACGAGGTAAGCGGGTCAATAATAATCCAACCTCGGTCTCCGCGAATCAACGTCATGTTGGCGATGTCGAATGAACGCACCTGATAGAGTCCGTCGCATACTTCATACAGACCGTGGTGCTGGGCATTTAGCTGGGCTTGTCGCCATAAGCTGGGGTTTACAGTATCTGGCGCTTCCTCGGAGAGAAAACTCAGCTGCTCCAAGTCAAAAGTGGTTTGGCCATCAGGGCGTTTAATGGTTATCGGATCAATGCTGGCGATGAAACCTCGTTTGGCATCGTCGAAACTTTGACGGTCTTCGAAGTTCAGCGTGTTCCTTACCAAGTTTTGCGCTTGTTTCGTGTGCTCGGTTGCAGGTTTTGGCTGTGCGAGATCAGCCGGCAGTGGGTGATACGTCATCGGTGTTCCCCTTCAAAACAGTGCCCAATTGCTAGGCAGGTTGGTCGTCAACCGCATGGTTAGGTTTCGGCGTGTCGTCGTCGGCGTCGAGTTTAGCGAAATAGATCTTCGAGGCCTCGATTACCTTGGGGGCAAGCACGATGGCAGAAAGCATGGTGGGTATAGCCATCAGCGCAAACGATCCGTCGATCAAGCTCACAGCCGATTCAATCGATACAACAGCGATCAAGACGATCGACACCACGAACACCATGCGATAGGCGTTGATGTACTTCGTGCCAAACACATAGCTCGCGCATTGAGAGCCGTAGAACGAATAGGTAAAAATTGTAGTGGTTGCAAAACACAGTACGCAGATAAAGACAATTACTGTGCCAGTCGGACCCAGTAGGGTGGAAAAAGCATTGGCAGTTAGGGTCACACCCTGAGAGGCATCGCTTTGCCAAGTGCCCGCAATCAAAATCATCAGAGCCGTCGCCGTGCAAACAATCAGCGTATCGATTATCGGGCCTATCATCGCCACCAAGCCCTCTCGGATAGGTTCGTTGGTCTTAGCCGCCCCATGCACGAGTGATTCGGTACCCATGCCGGCTTCGTTGCTGTAAGCGCCGCGTTGAACACCGTACAAAATGACGGCGAGCAAACTGCCACCGGCTGCTGCCTCACCAGAGAACGCGTCACTGAAGATCATCGCGAATGCGGCCGGGACAGCACCGGCATTCATCGTCAACGCCACTAAAACAGTTACCAAGTAAACCGCGGCCATCAGTGGTACCAAGACACGAGCGGTATTCGCGATGCGGTGCAAGCCGCCAAAAATAACAGCCCCAGTGATGCCTGCTAAAACGATACCGCTTGTCAGGTTAAATAAGAATGGATCCTCATCCGCGCTCAACAGGCCTTGGTCAATCATTACTAAGTCGCGGAAAATCTGAATGAGTTGATTGCTTTGTAATGCGGGAAGGCACCCGATAAGGCCAACCACTGCAAAAATAGAGGCAAGAAAGTGCCAACGCTTGGGTAAAGCCTCGCGAATAACGTACATGGGGCCACCTTGTAGCTCTCCGTTGTCATCATAGCCGCGATACATGACCGCCAAAGAACAGGTGAAGAATTTGGTAGCAATTCCCAAGATCGCTGTCATCCACATCCAAAAGATAGCGCCCGGTCCACCGATTTGGATTGCTAAAGCCACACCGGCAATGTTGCCCATTCCGATGGTTCCGGCCATCGCAGCCGTCAGAGCTGAGAAGTGGTTAATGTGGCCAGGATCGTCGGGATTGTCGTATTTCCCTCGAATAAGATCGATCCCATGGCCGAGATAAAAGAACGGAGCGAACTTCGAGCGCACTAAGAAGTAGAAACCGCCGCCGAGTAGTAAGCACAGTAGCCATGGTCCCCACGCGTATGTGGCGTACTGGGTAGTAATGTACTGAACGGTGTCTAGCATGCAGTGACTTGTTAGGAAAAGAGGCAGATTAAACGGTTCAACTGGTCGATGCACCTGCCGTCTTAAAAACCGCCTAAGAAGTCGCGGATAAAAGGGTTAAACTGCGGCGCAGCGACCAAAATAACAGCACTTAGACGAAATAATATGACCCGCGATTTACAGACTGGCTTATTGGGCGAATCTACCGACTATGCGGACGGTTATGCTGTCGAACGGCTGTTCCCGATGCCCAGAGAGGAAGGGCGATTGGCCGTAGGTTTGGGCGCGTTGCCCAAGTGGCACGGGCAAGATGTTTGGACGGGCTTCGAGTTTTCGTGGTTGAACAACCATGGCAAACCTAGGGTTGCCGTGCTGCGCTTAACCATCGACGCGGGATCGAGTCATATTGTTGAGAGTAAATCTATGAAGCTTTATCTCAACGGGTATGCGCAAACCCAGTTTGACGCGCCAGAGCAGGTTAGGGATCAACTTGGTTCAGATCTTGGCAAGGCGTTCGGTGCTAAGGTTCGAGTCGACCTTATTGGCTTAAATGATCCAAGCCTATCGGTGCAAAATTTATCGGGCGAATGCCTAGATGATCTAGATGTTGTCGTTACCGACTACCACCGCAGTCCCGATTTGTTGAGCATGAACAGTCAGCCGGGCAACCAGCAAGCTGCGAGCGAGGTGGTTACCGAGTCTTTAACAACACATTTGTTTCGTAGCTTATGTCCGGTTACTGCGCAGCCGGATTGGGCGTCGGTATCAGTGAAATACACTGGCACAGCTATTGATCGAGTGGGCTTGCTCAAGTACCTGATTTCTTACCGACAACATCAGGCATTTCACGAGACGACTGTTGAGCGTATCTATGCGGATATTTGGGAGCGCTGCGGCCTGCAGAAGCTGCGGGTAACGGGTCGATTTGTCCGACGTGGTGGTTTGGATATTAATCCCACTCGGTCGAGCGAAGCCGTTGCGATTGGAGAGATACGGCTGTCGCGGCAGTAAGGTGAATTCAAGGCACCACTCAAAATTTGGATCGCTGCTTTGGGGTTTTCCTCAGTCATTGTCGCGCGGTGCGATAATGCTGCGTAACCAGCGCCACCACGTATTGCCTTTGCGCAGCCAGCGTTCGAGTGCGTCCATTTGCTGAGCGAGCGCTGGCCCGTTTGCCAGCAGGTGCTGCCGCGTTTTGAGTGTTTGGCCGGGATCCAGTTTTTTAACGGGCTTAGCGGGATTGCCAGCAGCAACGACATTGGCGGGGGCGTCTTTTGTGACAACAGCCCCAGCGCCAATCACCGAATTTTCGCCGATTCGGACGCCCTTGCAGACTATGGCCCCATCGCCGATCCAAACATTGCGCTCTAAGACAACGGGCGCCGTTTGTCCAATGGGCTGGGTGCGGTCATACAGGTCGTGCCAATCGGCATCGGTAATGTAGGCGCCGGCAGCCAGCATCGTGCTTTCTCCAACCGATACATGGCAGGCTGAATCGATACGCACCCCGGGGCAGATCAAAACAGCATCGGCGATATCGATGCGACCTTGATGATCGTTCATGGCCCAAGTGGTAAGTCGTACGGTTCGATCGGCGGCGGTGATAATATGAACCGCAGTTCCGAAATAGATCTCTTTGCCATAGAGCTTCAGGTTCCACGGTTTCATGATCATGGAGTGATGGCCCATCGCTTCAAGCTGGGGCTTAATGAAGTGTTTTACCCAAGCTCCCTCGATTTTGCCAAGCAGTACTTTTAGAGAGTAGGGGCGGTGGTCGTCTCGCATTACCCATCCGTGTGATTGATGAAGAGGCTTTTACGCTGCTGGCGCTTGGGCTGCAAGTGATTGAACAAATTTGATCAATAGTAGGCGGGGTGATTACGAGTAACGGTAGGAATCAAACAGCAATTCCTTTAGCATTTCGCTCCCCAATGGTGACCCATCTTGGTCCCCTGAAGGCGACATGTTGTGAACTCCGCCA
>CAJWZG010000145.1 GCA_913049565.1 uncultured Gammaproteobacteria bacterium | reverse complement strand
CCCAGCGTATTGCACGATTGTGTCGCGATCTTGTCCGGCTTTCAACCAGTCTGGCGCATGCGACATGCAGGCGAGGTGGAAGGCAATAGAAAACCCAGCTTCCTCCGCCATTGCCCACATCGGAGCATACTCTGCGTCGCTGTAGCGACGGCCACGAGGTGCATTAGACGGAATAACAATGCCCTTAAAGCCGAGTTTGATGACTCGCTCAAGCTCGGCGACAGCGTACTCAGGGTGTTGCACAGGCAGAGCCGCAAGACCGACCAACCGCCCCTTTGAAACCACTTGTTGATGGCTCATCCAGTTGTCGTAGTTTTGTTGCAGTGCATACAACAGGTCGAGATTAGGCAGGCTAAACATTGGAAACCAGCCAGGATAGAGAATTTCAGCAGGCACGCCGTCGATGTCTTGATCTTCTGGTCGGCGCGCGCCGTCAGTTAGGCCCGAGCGCACCGCGGCATAACCGCCTTTGAAGTAAGCTCGAATCTCAGGGTCTTGTATTGAACCGTCACTTGGCTTGCAGGCGTACTCTCTGGGCAGTGGTGTAGTCTAGCCGCGCGTCCCCGCCAAATCGCTCGGCCAGATCATCGAATACCTCCGGTGTCTCTAATGCATGGGAATCAGCCAAAATGTTTCTTGGGCCATTAAGTAGTGTCATGCAAGTTTCTCAAGTCAGTGGGTGCGAGGCTCGAACTGAAACCATTCTAATGCGGAAATACTGCAATGGATATTTTCTGTTTCACAAAATGGCGAACATGGCATCGGCGTAAATTTAGGACAGGGTGTATGCCAATCTATAGCCCCGGCTAGTACGATCGCAAAAAGCCGAGCGTATCTATGCGCTGTAACAGACTTTGACGGACACAATGCGATCTACCCGAGGCCTTAACCACATCCTTGTTATGGCTTCGTCGCTAAGCTAAGACTCAGTTAAACACAGTGAGTTAGCCAACTTTTTCAGTCCTGTGGGCCAGCGGAGAGCCTTAATCCGAATCATCCTGTCCAAGTTGGAATAGGCAGTCCCCGGGCTGTACTCGACCGGGAATACGTTTGCAGAGGATGGTGGCTGTAATTGGGAAAACCATCTCCTTCGCGTCTTCCCAGGGCGCTTCAGGTTGATGAATCCAACCAGCAGTCTGGCCCTCGGTTACGTCCTCCCCGATTTCGGCGGCGGGTTCAAATAACCCATCTTGGCGAGCGTATAGGTAATTGTGCTTTCCCGTAAGGCGTAGGACCCTTGTCGCGCCGGGGGCCCCTAAATTTGTTTTTTTTAAGATGCCGAATTCGGCCATAACACGCTCAATGCCTTCTCGGGTGACCTTGAGTGCGTAAGGCGTCACGGTGCCAGAACCGCCCATTTCTACGGTGACGGCTATGGTCCTCTGCCGTTGGGCGGCCGCTGTCGACACAATGTCACCAGATCGCCGGAAATGCAGAGCATAGGGCGCGGCAAACGCGCGGGTTAGGCGTAGAACTTCAGCCATCTCTTGCGGGTCCTTACGGTCGCCATACAGCACAGTAGGAACATAATGTAAGGAACTGCCACCGGAGTGCAGATCGATGGCGTAGTCCGCCATCTTCATGAGCACCGATTCTATGTAGTGCGCTATGACCTGAGTAACCGTGCCTGCAGGGTCTCCGGGAAAAGAGCGGTTCAAGTTACCGTCGTCAATAGGAGACGTTCGGTGCCCGGCTTTCGCGGCTGGAAAATTAGCCATGGGCAGGAGTATGACACGGCCATGAATCATCTCAGGTCGCAAGTCCTTGGCGAGTCTGGTGACCGCAACTTGTCCCTCATATTCGTCGCCGTGGTTACCTGCCATCAATAAAATTGTTGGGCCGCTGCCGTTCTTAACCTGGACGATCGGGATTGGAATCCAGCCATATGCAGAGCGATGCACCGAGTGCGGCAAGCGCAAGTAACCTGTTTGCTTACCGTCTACCTCAAAGTCGATTTCCGCTGAAATAGGCGAGCGCATTAGAGTGTTCTACCTTGCATCAAGGCGAGTGGTGTCATGGGGCTCATAAGCCTAATGTCGCGGTTACCACAGTTCACTTCGGCAGCCCAATGGATGAGTATTTGGCGTCGTTCAGTTGTCGATAGATCTGCTTGAAGCGCAAGGAGGGGCGGTCGTTGCTTGGCTCTATTCAGGCTTATAGCTGTTACATTTAGCATTTGAGTATCCACTGCTTGGACGAGTCGGCAAAAGATCTTACATCCATCAATAGTGTCTGCTCAATTTTGCCTGCTACTGTTTCACAAGTTTTGTTGCGGATGAGAAGATGACGAAAGCGATAATTGAACAAGAACTCGCCGATGCAAGACAAATTTGGGGAGAGGCTTTGATTGCAATCTCCAAAGCGTTTGAGCAAGAAGGCGTCGATGCGGCCAGAGTGGCTGCTAACAAAGCTCTCGATGCAGCCTATGGCTTTGAACTTGGGCCGGTTTTATTTAAGCCAACTTTAGCTGGTGGGGAACAGACCTTTCGCACCACGCGAGCCGGAGCTCTTGCATACTTTGTGGGTCATAGTGATGAGTATCCTGGCGATGGGGGGTTTGGAATCAAAGGCTGGCGTTCAGTGGCCTCAGAAACAGCTGCTAGTTTCATTCAGGGAGATGTCGCCATGTGGATGGGCTGGGTGACGCTCACCGACAAAAATGGAAACGTCACCAAGGTCGACAAAAGCTGGGGTTACAAAAAGGATAAGGCAGGTACACTGCGTATCGTTCTGCATCATTCGTCATTGCCCTATCAACCAGAGTGAGGTTCGATCTCGTATCTAAATCACAACAAGTACTAAGGAGTCCTTACATTGCTTTCAACTGAAAATTTTACCGTCCGTCCTCTACCAACGATTGTGTTTAATAGAGGAGCGGCTAAAGACATAAACAATCACATTCAAGCGCTCGGTAAGAGTGCGGCTTTGATTGTGACCGATAAAAATCTCGCTGCCAGTGGGGTGCTCGACCCAATCTTGGAAGCGCTTCGTGCAGCGAATCTATCTGTCGAAGTGTTCGACGGAGTTGAACCCAACCCCACGGATCTAAATGTCGAAGCTGGGGCTGAGAAGCTTAAAGAACTTGGTGATGCAGTAGTCGTGCCGATTGGCGGTGGGTCTTCTATGGACTGTGGTAAGTCCATTGCACTGCTAGGCTCTAATCCAGGTACCGTCGAAGAGATGCAAGGCTCTCAACCTACACCTGCGGCAGCGCCGGTTATTGCGGTTCCCACAACCGCTGGCACTGGGTCGGAAACAAATAGCGCCTGTGTGATCACGAATACCCGACTGGGTCGCAAGACCTATGTGATGCATCCCAGCATTACGCCTGTTTTCTCAGTGCTTGATCCTGACCTTACGGTTGGTCTGCCAACCTACCCAACCGCTACCTGCGGGTTTGATGTACTCACACACGCCGTCGAGGCCTTTGTTTCGGTCGGTGCAAATGCGTATTCCGACGCGATTGCCATTGAGGCCATTCGTAAAGTAGCAGGTCACCTGCGAAACGTTGTGGCGGACGGTCAAGATATCGAGGCGCGTTCACAGATGCTGCTCGGATCCGCCATGGCAGCACAGGCGTTTAACGTCACGGGTCTGGGGTCAGCACATGGTACTGGACATGCGATTTCGGCCAGACTCAACGCCGCTCACGGACAAACCCTCGCGACGATGTTGCCCCATGTGATGGAGTACAACATGTCTGTGCGCGAAGAAAAGTACGCTGAAGTCGCACGGATTCTTGCGCCTTCAGGCCCTGCGACTGGCGCCGGCGCAATTGACGCAGTGCTGCAGTTGCGCAGTGATATAGGCATCGACCGCTCAATTACTGATTTAGGCGGTGAAGGCGATTTGCTAGGCGTTCTGCTTGAGGATGCGATGGCCGATCCGGTCAACATGACAAATCCTCGTCCGGTTGATCAGGCAGGTTTTGAGGCGATGTACAACGCGGCTTGGTAAGACTGTCAAACTGAGGCAACGGTGTCTTGGAGTTACAGCCAAGGCACACCTCAGTTTGATCTGGATTTTCAGTCGGACGGCGACTGGTGCCCGTCCTGCTGGCGTGTAAAAGTCCCCTTGTTCCACGGGTTGAAGCCAACTATTTACGCCCATACTCGCGCTCAGCTGCATGATAGTGCTCTTATCGGTACACCTTCTGGCGCGCTGAAACGGAGTGTGGGTTTGATCTAAGGCTGAGGTTTAAACCGGCTATCGTTTTATCGCACTGGTGACATGCAGGGTCTGCTCAGCCAGACCCATAGCTAAAACAAAGGGGCACTTGAGACTTTCTTGCCTGTCTTCTTGCACAATTTCGTTTTGGCAAACGGCGCCCCATACTAGGCTCAGACGAAGAGGATATTAAACCCATGACTAAGGTACGAAATCATCACAGCGGTGGTGTGACATTTACGCTTCAAATGGATGTCGTGGGAGATCGGGACGAGGTCGGAGAATGGATCCGCAGCCGCAGCGTCGAGACCGTGGTTGCAAGTAACGAGTCAGGCACACGGGGCTTTCAATGGTTCCTCAGGGAAGATTCGTCCAAGGCAGTGCTGATTGAACAATTTGATGACAGCGATGCGGCGAAGGAAAGGGTCGAAAATTTATTTGCTGACCCTGTTGCTGGGGAGTGGCAGGAACGATTCACGCCGACATCCTTTCTTGTTTGCGGGCCAGTGAAGAACGACCTTATTGAATTACTGGAACCAATGAATCCAGAGTTCTATGAGTTCGCAGGTGGCTTTGTCGACACCCGGGTTTAAGAGAGCGCCGGAGTGCGTTATTTCCAGCAGTGGAAAAAGGCCAAAAACGGTCTTGCAAGTCTAAGTAAGAAGAAGAACAAAGGAGCGCGACCCAAGATGCTGAACATTCAATGTCAATGCGGAGGGACGGCATTGCAGTGGCGCGAGCGCAAAGAGCTATGGCGACTGGAATGCTGTTGTTCCGATTGCAGCGCGGGAATGCGCTTCTTGCACGAAACGAAGGGCGGCCCGCAGCCGCCAACCCACCAAATGCTCGATACCTTGTGGTTGCCCAATGATTTCTCTGTGACTCGAGGCTTGCTGAACATCGGCGTGGTTAAACTCTCTGCAGATTCGAGAAACACGCTTTTTTATTGCAAGGAGTGCGGTACCAGTATTATCACAGACCATGTTGTCTATCTGGAAAAAGTGGTGATTACTCAGATTCAAAATTACTCTCAATTCCAAGGCATGAGTAGTGAACCGCATATGGCGGTCAAAGCTAGGCATTTTGTTGGCGATGTGGACCCTCACTCAATAGACAGCCTGCCGCCTTTTGCCGGCCCGCAAAGCGAGGTGTATGGCGGTGTTTCTCAAACGTTGGTTGATGTCCTCCCCACTCTTTATCAACAGGGCGCAACCGGAGACATGAACGCCCAGAAGCTGGCGGCGCTGCAGGGGATTACTTATGCCGGCGTTTAGACGCGGCTGACTATTGGCTGTATGGAAAACTTAGTCCATGGACCGTAAAAAAGCAGTTTTCGAAAAGTCGCCACTAGCTTTCCTTAGTGCAAACCACTGGCCTCGTGTGGCGCCTCCGAATTTATGGGTAGTTTTAAAGCTGCAAGGGGAGGTCGGTAAAGAAGCTGGTGCGCTGAATCTACCGACTGGATTGTTATGAATAAAAAAGTTGCTCCGCCGCCTGCAGCGGCGTTTATGCCGTTAGATGTAAGACTCGGGTTAACTCGCGCAGAAGATGTAGCGCACCGCCTTGGCTGGGGGATCATGGGTACGGGTGAGATCTGTCGGCAATTTGTATGCGCTTCCCGTGAAGTTGCGGGTGCCACTATGGCGGGCGTTGCCAGTCGATCAGCGGATAACGCGCGAGCATTTGCCGCAAAGCATGGTTTACATAGGGCCTATGACACCTACGCTGACATGATTGCATCGCCTGATATAGATGTAGTCTACGTTGGCACTCCCGATACGGTGCATAAAGAACACTGTTTGATGGCTATTGAAGCGGGCAAACATGTGCTCTGCGAGAAAGCCTTGGCAACGTCAGTGAGCGATGCGCAAGAAATGTATGCTGCTGCCGAGCGGCACAACGTCATGCTACAAGATGGGGTTTGGTCGCGGTTTTTTCCTGCCATGGAGCATGCAAGGCATCTACTACAAGAGGGCGCAATTGGCGATGTGGTCATGGTGCAGGCCGACTTCGATGCACTGTACACATCACAGGCTGTGACCATGGCCTATGGTGTTGACGCCAAGCCGATCGACATCAAGGCAAGTGGTATGGCGGGGGGTCCGGGTGGTGCGATTCTCGAGTTTGAGAAAAATCGTTTCGCTGTATTGACCTTCATTGCCTATCCCAGCGAGTTTGCCGAAACCTTTGAAATTACCGGTACCAAGGGACGCATTACGCTGGAACAGCCGGGCCACTGCCCGACGGCTCTTACCGTGCGCATACCGGCGGTAACACCATCGCGTTACATGGGCGGAAACACGCCGTCGCCGCTGCAGCGCTTCGAATATCCGCTGCCCGACTTAGTGGGTATTGCAAGACCGTTTGTAAACCAGCAAGGCTTCTACTACATGACCGAGGCGATCCATCGGTGCTTAGCGGCGGGCTTGCGCCAGTGTCCACAATTTGATCGGACCGAGTCGCTGCATTTGCTCGAGCTTCTTCATACGATCACTAGTAGTCGCAAGCATAACCCTGACTTAGATTTATAGTCTGTGGAGAGCTTTTGGCTCTTTGTTGTGCAGCAGCTAAGACAAAAGCCAAAGCAAAAAAAAGCAGCCCGAAGGCTGCTTTTGAGGTGCGATTTTTATTGGGTCTTAGGCGTATTAGAGCCCGTCGTAAGTCACTTGGAACGATACGCTTCTAGGTGCCTGAATGAGCCCATAGACCCCGCCAACAACGCCCTGCGAGCTCGGAAGATATCGACTGTCGTGATCGGTCACATTGTTGAAAGACAATGTTCCCGTCCATGCCCCCTGGCGAGCGCCGATGTTAATTGAAGCATTCTCGTAGCCGTCTTCCGCTGGAACATACTCCGTGGAGTCGAAAGTAAAGACGTTGATGCCGTCTACTTTCTCGCGATATACATAATTTGCTGAGGCAAACATTGAGTAGTTGCCTACGTCCTGCTCCCAGGACAAGTCCAAGTTGTGGGTTG
>CAJWZG010000144.1 GCA_913049565.1 uncultured Gammaproteobacteria bacterium | reverse complement strand
CGCCTGACGATGATCGAGGCTTAAGACGACCAAGCTAGGCTGCACATCGACTCTTATCGAAACCAAGGTATTTGCTTGCAATCTCCTGCGTGCATTATCTAGCGTGCATGCGCGTAACGATTAATGCTCACTGTTTTTTTCCACGCTTTGCATACCCAGCGCTTTTTTCCCGCCAATCGTAGGCGAGTCACCTAGCCATAAATGCAGTTCAGGAATGCGAACAGCGCCGCAAGCCAGTCGCAATCAAAACTTAAAACTCCTCCGGCATAGATTAAAAGCCAAAACGGGTAGTTGGGTCCGACACTATCACGTTAATACGCCTGATCCGGTAGACGACTGACAACAATAGTCTGTTATCTCCGCGTCATTTGAGCCTTATTTTCATGCTCAAGATCGCGCCTGTGAAAGCGAAGTGTCAGCCCGCCTGTCTACTTTTTCTTGCGCTTGTAAGTGCCGCCATAAACATACGAGTCCGTATATTTGCTTTTTACACACAAAAGACAGGGTTCGCAGAGAAACTGCCAATCAAAAGCAGCATGTTTACAGCGAAATAAAGTGTCACGACTTTGCTGACACTTAGCACAATTTTTTTGTCTGTCTTTCAATTATTGGCGCTTATTTTTGCTCACACAGTCGGTCTGCGTTGTTGGGTTTGTCGCGTTTCTACCAATTAATCGTGCATGGCTTTCGAAAAACGCCTATGTTGTTGCTCATCAAAAATTACAGGAAGAGAGCAGTCATGAATACCAAACTCAGTCTTTTGGCACTGATACTGGGCCTTAGCCTATCGACCACTTTAAACGCTGGACATCATGCAGCGTCGGACGAGACCCCAGAACAGGTCGTGACAGCAGCCTATGCGACATTTGCCTCGGGGGATACCGATGCTTGGTCGGCCCTGCACACCGAGGATCTGACATTTACTATCTTTGGTCAGTTACCTCAGTCCGGGGTTTTCACCGGCCGGCAAGCTGTTATCGACGGTGTTTTTGCGAAAATAGCGGTTCTTTGGCCGCAATTTTCGCTCACACCTATAAACACTGACGTCGTGGGAAACACAGTCTATGTGCACAATAAAATGACAGCCGAAGGTTTGGACAGCGAAACCATGCATATGTTCCGATTGCGCGACGGTAAGATTTCTTCGTTTACGGCTTTTGAAGATACCGATTCCATGCGCCAAGCCATGAAGAGCGAATAAAGACCAGTAGCCTGTTTGCCCCGTTAATCCAACTGGCGCGTAGATCAGGCCAGGCCGCAGTCGACTACCCCGCTAGTCGCTGCAGGGTCGGGGTATGACCGCAAAAGCTTAGAGATATTGGGCACTTGAGCTGACAAGAGCACGAGGCTGGCAGGATTTCTCCCTTAAGACAGCGTTAGTGCATGTGCCGTTCGGCTTCAAGGTAGTTTGCAACTTTGCGTAAAGACCTCGCTATCTGTTTTTCGGCATGGTTAGCATGCGCAATTTTTACGAGCGCCTCGAGAAGCGCGTCGGCAATGAGACCCGCCTCGATCCATTTTGCCTGCAACTGTTGCACTGCAGTGGCCAAAGTTTGGTCTGCAACGGCCCGATCCGCTATCGCGACTTTTTTAATCATTTCACTGAAACTTTTGTTCAACGTATATCACCTTTCGTACACTTAAATCGGCGCGCTAAACCATGCCAACTACTGTCTTGATGTTTGGCGCATTGCTCCCCCTTCAGCGCTTTCCGGGATCGTCAGGCGTGTAGTCGATCGTCAACAGCAAGCGCTTCTCTCCCGCCGGTAAAGCAGGAGAACGGTGCACCAACCCAGCATTTTGATTTCCTTGCCATGCTTCCCCTTTGAGCAGAGCTACATCTCCTATCGCGATTTTTTGGATATCTCTTTCCTTCTCATAGACACCAGACTCACGATCCAACTTACCTGCGCTGCCGGCCCCCAATTTGTCACGATTGACGTTCTTGTTGGCTAACCACTGGGTTCCAACTCCCTGATACGAAGTGATCAGCCGGCAAGGGACTTGATCGACGTGGAATTTCGGACACATCGAATGGCGAAGTACAGTCATCCGCACAAGCGCTTGCGGAACACCCAATAGACCGCAGAACATCTCAACCAAGGCGGCGATGTCCTCAGCCAACGGCTCAAAATAGCTAGAGCCCAGTTCATTGCCTATCTGCCGCGAACCATCTGCAGGGTGACAAATCAATTCGATGTCAGGAGCCGGTCTTTCGGATACGTATTCTGCAATAAGCCGCCGGAACCCAATCGACAAGCACCGGTGCCAGATCGCGAGATTAATTTCAGACTCAAAGATCTGTCTCAAAACCGTTGAATTACTGCCAGCCACATCGCCCGCACATCGCGTGGCGAACGCGTCGACGTCGGTGGAAACCATACGATTAGCGGGTAGTGCGCTCATTCCTGCTCCCAAAGCGGAAAAGGATCCGGCAATGTTGCCCAGTGCTTTCGGCCTTCAAGTAACTCAGCCTCACTCAACAGACAGTCGTCGAGCGCCCTAGTCATCGCAGCCTGATCCAGATTCTGGCCGATAAAAACCAGTTCCTGACGCATATCGCCAAAGGGCTCCACCCATTGCCTGTTTATAGAGGCTAAGTAATCGTCGTCGTCAGGGCAATTTTTTCTCGGCACTGCCTTCCAGAACATACCCGCAAATCCGTAACGAGCGATGCCTCCAGCTTGACTCCATTGTCCCGCGAACTCAGGCCTAGTGGCGAGCCAAAAATACCCTTTTGACCGTATCAACTTGCCGTATTGCTCGGTGTTGTGAAGAAAACTATGAAACTTTTCTGGATGAAAAGGCCTTCGTGCTTCGTAGCCAAAGCTTGCGATACCGTATTCTTCAGTTTCCGGCACATGCTCGCCACGCATCTCTTTCAGCCATCCAGGCGCAAGTTGCGCTCGGTCGAAATCGAACAGGCCCGTATTAAGTACCTCGTCAATTTCCACTTCCCCATGAGAAATGGGCACTATCCGTGCGTGAGTATTTAGCGTTTTCAGAATCGCTGTTAAGCGCCCTACTTCCTGCGTACCCGCCAAATCACATTTGCTGACGAGTATCAGGTCTGCAAATTCAACTTGGTCCACCAATAGGTCTGCGACGCTGCGCTCATCCTCCTCACCAAGGGATTCACCGGTTTCTTGGAGATACTTTGCTGCGTCGTAATCTTTCAAGAAATTGATAGCATCGACCACGGTAACCATTGTGTCGAGCCTTGCCACATCGGATAAAGAAAACCCGTCTTCATCCGCAAAGGTAAACGTCTCTGCTACCGGCAATGGCTCTGAAATGCCCGTCGATTCGATTACTAAATAATCAAACCGACCTTGCGATGCCAGATTCGTAACCTCCTCGAGCAAGTCTTCGCGGAGCGTGCAGCAAATACAACCGTTACTCATTTCAACAAGCTTTTCTTCGCTATGACTAAGAGCGACCTCATTTTGCACAATGGCAGCGTCGATATTGATCTCGCTCATGTCGTTGACAATCACGGCGACTTTTTTGTTTTCACGGTTATTTAGGATATGACTAAGGATTGTCGTTTTTCCGGCACCTAAAAATCCGGACAGAACGGTTACAGGAAGCTTGTGTGCTGCTGCTGATTGCATTTGAGGCTCCAATCCTATTTTCTTTTTTGGTTCTGACATTAGGTCGCACTTTGTGATGTTGTAACACCACATTATTACCGTGAACCCTCTAGTTGTTCGCATGAGGGTTGTAACGATTTTACAGGCCGCTTAGGCAATAAGTTTTTGCCCCTGACACCGTTTATCGTGGTCTTTTCACGACCTGCTAGGCCTATCCCTACGGCACTTCAGTAAAACAGGTCTTAACTTTTGGACTGTCGTCCATAACGCTTGTTGAACTTCGCCACGCGCCCATCGCTCTGAGCGGACTTCTGTTTTCCCGTATAGAAAGGGTGAGAGGCGCTGGATATATCGATGGTTATATAAGGATACGTTTTACCTTCATGCTCCTTGGTCTCATCGGTTGCGATCGTTGATCCAATGACGAAATACGCGTCAGCAGAGGTGTCGTGAAAAAGTACTTCCCGATATTCGGGATGGATATCTGGCTTCATCTAAAAGATTCCTGAGATTAATGCCAAACTCGTCAGGCTCAGCAATTCCAACAATGTTACAACACAACATTAATCGCGCAAACCTTTCACTTATTAGGCATCGGACAAGCGCATTTGCTGCCTCATAGGGCCGTCAGACAGGCTTATTTTGAAGGGCGGCAACAATCTCATCATGCTTTTCCCGGGTCAGTGGATAGCCGATTAAAGCCAGATACCCGACAAACATCGGTAATGCAAACCCCACTGTATAGGTAATGAGTAAGCCCTCTAAAGCCTCAGGCGAGTTAACTATTCCTGGCTGAAAGCCGAAGGCGAGCTCGAGAACGCTAAAGCTTGCCCCAACACCAAACGCCGCGCCGGCCTTGCTGGTAGTTGTAAGCATCGCAAAATACAGCCCCGACCGTTTTTGCCCTGACTGCAATTCATCTTGGTCGGTGAGGTCCGCCATCATCGACCTTAGTAGCGTTGGTGCTGCGCCGAAAGCTGCACCAAACAAGATCGTAAATGCCCACAGCACCGTCGCATTACCCGCCTCGGCGAAAGGAATCACACCTAGATTAATGACCACGGCATAAACCAAGGCGATTTTCAGCGCACTATCTTTTCCAAACCGATACGCCAGCCTTAGCCATAAAGGCATCGCAAAAAAGCTCGCGAGGAAATAGAACAACAGAGCAATGCTCGCGAGTTCTGGCAGCTGAAAGTAGTTGGCAGCAAAAAATATATAGAGCGCGCCGGATACCGCAGTACCTAGCCCGGTCATCAAATCAGCGATCAACAGGCGCCAAAGCACTCGGTTCTGCACAATAAGACGCAATGCTTGCTGAAAGGGGATGCTGTTGGCAGTTGCACCCTTGCTGTCTGGCACCCAAATGAGCAGCGGTAACGCCAGCAGCGGAAAGAGTATTAGGCAAAACCAACCCATGCTGGCCACCTTGGTCGCTTGGTCAGGTTCGCCGCTGAGTTCAAGAAACGCGGGTATCGCTAAAACGATCGTCATACCCGCTATAGTGTAGACTTCTCGCCAGCCAAAGAGCCGAGATCGTGCATCATAACTCGTCGAAAGCTCTGCCCCCCAGGAAAGATGGGAGATCACTAACATCGTATAACCGATGTACAACACCAATAGCCAGAACATCAGATACGCTGGTGTCACCGAATCCGGATTCGGCATAAACACCATCCACACCGATACCATCAATATTGGTATAGCTAGCGCTACCCAGTGTTTGCGGCGACCCCAGCGAGTGTCAAACCTGTCGATCGCCATTCCCATCAGCGGGTCTGTGACGACATCCCACATGCGCGCTAGGGTAAAGATCAGACCTACGGTGGCCAGAGATAAGCCCATGCCCTCGCTATAAAACCGAGGCAAATACACCGCAACGGGCATACCCATGGCGGCCATGGGCATCGTGATACCGGAGTAAGCAGAAAGTACCCAAGGGCTACTTTGATCAGATTTGGGATCAATATTTTCTTTCGCTGGCAAACTCATATTCCTCAACCTCAATCGGTCCACGCAAGCGCATCAGATCATAAGCATACTCGTAATTTCGGAGGTTGAAGGCTTAACCATTCACAAAAACACGATTCGAAAAGCCAACTAATCCTAGCGAGGAACCCGACGGATCAGTATAAATATTAGCGCCAAGGTCACCGGCATTGCCGCCAATAATGTCATCAGGCCTATGTAGAAAATGCCTTGCTGCAGCGATGTTTGGGCGACCGGCTGGGGGAGACGAGGTTCAAAGTACTCCCCGGAATACAAATGCGGATAGTCACGGAACCACTCATGCATGCGACCCACCCAATCGCGTAAGCCAGATAGCCGCTGGTCGTTGGCGAGTGAAATCAAAGGCGGTACGGGAATACTGGAGTGACACTGAACCACGCCAAACAAAAGTAAGTCCCGCGCGCCGGGAGCCTCACCGTCCAAGAATGGATCGCCCGACGCGACCGCCCTCTCCCAACTCAGATATTGATCGCCAAAATTTTTCGGATCTTTAGGTTTCATTTTCAACTTTGCAAAGTTGATCAGTGTAAACATGTACATCGGAATAAAGCTGCGCAAAAAATTTCGGCGGGTGCGTTTAAACGCCGAGGGCGAACTGTCACCAGCCCGAGCAAAAGCAGCGAAGAATTGCCAAGGACTATCTATACGATGCAGCACGCCCTGCCACGCCCCCTTAACGGCTTGCAAATCAACATCCGAGATTTGCTTGTAACCTAGCTCGACAAGAATCTTCGAAGACTCAATTTGCCAAGGACCATTATTTACGGAGATTGCAGGCATCAGCACGCCCCACTTCTGTAACGTCTCTAACGGTGGTACTTGGCGTAGGTTATGCTCGATACCTTTGTCATGAAGAGCCAGCAATACGGCCTGCACCCAAGGTGAGTGATTTCCCCCGTAAACCTCAACTTGCATGTGACGACACCTCAAATCTGAATCGCAACGTTTTGTCTCCCGAAGCAGCGGCTAGTCTTGAGCCGCAACGAGAGCGACAGTGTGACTGCACCCTACAGCAGGACACGCTCCTTCGAGAAGCCTCCACAAGTCAAGGCATAACGCTGTCACGGCAAACGTCGCGATGGCGGCCTGCCCAGAGTTCTTACCGACTGAGGCTTCTCTCTAAGTAATGCAGAGGGTCTTTATCCTGATCGCATGCGTGGCCGTTGACCGATCACACCAGTGGCTTGCAGTGTCTTGTAACGGTCTTGAGACAAGCCCAACTCCTGCACCAAGATTTCCTCATTATGCTGGCCTAGCGTTGGCGCGGGGCTGTGTAAATCTAGAGGGCGGGCGCCCGCGCGAAACGGTGACGAGGGATTGGGTTGAGACCCCACTACAGCTCGATCCATCCACTGCCAGTAGTTGCGATGTTTTAGCTGAGGATCATCTAGCAAGGCGCTGGCGCGGTTCGTCGCTGCAGCTGGCACGCCCTGAGCCTGAAGTTTAAACATCAGTTGGCGCGAATCTTGATTCGCCGTCCATGACGTAATGGCTTCGTCTAACCCACTTTGATCTTCACTGAACCGGTCATAACCATCCAAATGCGGCGCTGCCATCTGCTTCAGTGCCTGCCATTGCGTGTCGTTGAAGATCTGGATAAGTACCCATTCATCATCACCAGCACTCGCGTACACGCCTTGGGGTATGGCGGCGTCGGGTCGATTACCCCGCCGCTCTGGAG